>JADJZA010000002.1 GCA_016719385.1 Candidatus Microthrix subdominans
GTCGCTGCCGGCTCTGACCAACGCCGCAACGGTGCCAGCGGTCATCCTGTTTCGCCTAATCACCTTTTGGCTGCCCAACCTTCCCGGCTGGATCTGGTTTCGCTGGCTCAGCGCCAGGTACATCTGACGTCGCAGCGAAACCCGACCACACGGGTCGCTACATCGCCCAGCCACACGGGTCGCTACATCGCCCAGCCACACGGGTCGCTACATCGCCCAGCCACACGGGTCGCTACATCGCTCCTCGCGACGACAACACCACTGGCAGGGTCTTGGCCAGGATGCCAACGTCGACCAGGATCGACCAGTTATCGACGTAATACAGGTCGAGACGCTGGTAGTCGGCAAAGGACGTGTTGCTGCGACCGTTGACCTGCCACATCCCCGTGATGCCGGGCTTGACCCGCAGTCGGTTGTACAGCTCGGGTCCCACTCGGCCATCTCCGAGGCCAGGGCCGGGCGGGGGCCCACCAGGCTCATCTCCCCCGCATGACGTTCCAGAGCTGAGGCAACTCATCAAACGAGGCCCGACGCAACCAGCGACCGACCCGCGTGATGCGTGGGTCGCCGCTCATCTTGAACATTGGACCGTCGGCCTCGTTCAGCTTGTCGAGTTCGGCCAGTCGGGCTTCGGCATCGATGACCATCGTCCGTAGCTTCAGCACCTCGAATGGCCGGGCATGCTGCCCCACCCGGGTCTGGCGAAACAGCACCGGCCCAGGCGAGGTCAGCGATCGCCCAGCAGCACACAGCAGAAACGGCGATGCGAGAACAAGCCCCAAGCCGGCGAGCAGCAGGTCGAAGCTTCGCTTCGCTGCGGTCCGCCAGCCGTAGCGCCACCGGCTCGACGTAGGCGACGGGAAATCGACCGAGCGGCCGCACGGTGAGTCGATGGGAGGCGATGCCGCGCAGCGGCCAGGTGATCTCGACGTGCAACCGCGCCTCGGACAACTCCCGAACCAAGCGGTTGGAGCGTTCCAGGCTCATCGCCGTGGTGGCGATGATCACGCCCTGAGCCTCTTTGGCGTCGGCCAACTCCACCAGATCCTCGCTCTGGTGATACACCGGGATGCCATCGATCGTCTCAGGGGCATCGGGGTCGTCGTCAACGAAGGCGACCACCTCGTAGCCGAGGTGTTTCTCGATGACGAACATGGCCGCCAGCGCCTGGGCCTCAGCGCTCGTGCCGACCAGGAGCACGCGCTTGGTCGATGCCCCGGCAACGACGACGGGCAAAGATCCGCCGGGCCGCGTAGCGCTCGGCCCCCCAGCGCCAGGTTGCCGACCACCAGCAGCCCGGCGAAATACGCGCGAGATCGCCAGGTCGAACAGCGAGGCGATCACGACCAGCGCCACGATGCCGATGAAGATGGCGTGGGCGCCGCGTCGAACCTCGTCGATCAGTCTGGCGACAAACCGGGTGGTGTAGAGCTTGTGCTGCACGAACACCGTGGGCCACACGGGGACCGACAGCACCAACAACGCCAGGTGCCGGCGCCAGTCCCCGGGCCCCACCCACCCAACCGAGCTACGACGAGCATCACGACCAGCGAGCTGGCCAACATCACGACCGTATCGACGGTCGCCAACACCACCTTGGCGGCAAGCCCCGGGTGGCCGAGGGAGGGCGACCGAAAGTCGAAGTCGACCAGCTGTCCCGCAAAGTGGGATTGCCGCATCCCAACCGCTTCTGTCGCCATGTGCGCCGCTCCCGCCAAGGTGCTCTCGCAAGCGCCCTTCAACCGGTGTACTTCCACCGAGGACGCGACCTTGAGTGTATCCAATCCGGGTCCACTATAGCGGGGTGGAATCAGGGTGATTCAAGAGCTATGTCGGGTTCACCCACCCTCCCGGATGAGATTCAGACGACAATTCCCGGGTTTACGGAAGTGCGTCCAGGACATCGTCGGGGGACACGGGACCCTGCCATGAGTCGACGACCTTGCCGTCGGCGTCCAACAGGATGCCCGGCCGGTTGGGCCCGAATCCCGAGCATCTGCCACGAGTCGAAACCATCTTCCCAGAGCAACCGGGTGGCGGACATGTCGAATTCGGAACCGAATGTTTCTGCGTCGGCGAAGGTGTCCTGGGTGCCCAGGCCCACCACGGTCAGGTCATCTGAATGCTCTCGAGCCAACTGCTCGATGTCGGGAGCCTCTACCCGACAGACGGGTCCAAAGGGGGCCCAGAACCACAGCAGGGTTGGCCGGTCTGTGGCGGCCACATCGGCGAGGGCCACCTGAGAACCGTCGGCGACGACCCTGAGGTTGATGGCGTCTGCCGCCTCTGCATCGAGCGGAGCCTCGCCGCCGGAGCGCGACGCGCTTGGTGCAGCATCGCCATCCGCAACGGCGCTCGGCTCGTCACCGCCGCAGCCCACGGCCAGAGTGCGCCGGTCAGGACCACCCCACCGACGACGGAACGGATTGAAAGCGCACGTCCTGGCCGCAATGCACCGGACCGCTGGGTCACAGGATCGGGGACGGGGTCACACCTTCACGGTATCCCTCGTCGGATCGGCCTCAACATCACCTGCGCCGCTTCGGCTCACCGAGCGGGTCCTCCTGACACGTGGGGCACCAAAGGTGACTCGCTGGCCCGCGCCCATCCGTCGCTGGCGATCGGCGTGGCACAGCGTCGACACGGACGCCGGCTCGCTCGTACACGGCCAGACCACCGGGGACCGTGCGACGCTGCCCGCCGACCAGGTTGGCACGCAGTTGACGCGCAGCGGTCGTAACCAGCCGACGACGCGCCGCACGGTCCGAGCGAACCGACGGGGTGGCGGGGGTGGAGCTTCAGGGCCCAACACACTTCGTTGCGATAGACGTTGCCGACCCCGCAGCAACAGCGCTGGTCGAGCAAACATCACCCACGTCGGCGTCCGGTTCGGCGAGCCGCTCGATCGCCTCGACCGCAGCGTCGAGGTCGGCGTCGACCAGGCACAGGTCAGGCCCCAGGTGGGCGGAGCGGTGAACGGGAAGTACCGAGGTCGGCGACCGGCCAGGTCCGCACCATCGGGGGCCGAAACACAGGGCCTGCCAATCCCTGACGTCGACTCGGCAACGGAGGAGGTGCTGCGGTTTCGGCCACCGTCCACCCGTCTCGACCAGCCTCCAGGTGCCGGCCATCTGCAGATGGGTGTCGATGATCAACCCACCGGAACAGCCGATCAGCAGGTGTTTGCCCACAGCCCGAACCCAGTCGATCCGTTCACCGGGTCGAGGGCGGAGCCCTTGAGGCGCGGCGCTTCGAAGCGCACCAGCTCGCCGCCCTCGAGCGCCGGTCGAAGCCGGGCGGCGGTCTTGTACAGGGTGTCTCCCTCGGGCATCGTCACAGGATGCCGCCGCCAGCCGCCGACGCCACCTCGGTCGTGGCACACTGAGGTCCCCGCATGCGGCGGGCGCGAAGCGGGTACCGCTACCACGGTCCCGCCGTGAACCCAGGAGCACCGATGCCTACCAAGTAGCACTCGCACGAGCCAGGATGCTGGCCGACAACCTGATGATCTCGGAAATTCCTGATCTGCGCTCGCGGGTGGCAACCCGGCTGGCCGAGCTGGAGTCCAGCCCGGAATCGGGCCGGGCGCACCGCCTGGCGGAGCAGATCTCACAACTGCTCGACGAAGCGGAGGGATTGGACGACGCTCAGCGGGCGCTGCTGCGAGGAGCGGTGGAGTACTTCGTGCTCGAGGACGATTTCGAACCGGGTCTGCAGGACGACGCCGAGGTCGTCCGTTCGGTCGGGGCCGAACTGGGCCTTACCGAGGTACCCGACCTTTTGGCAGCCGATGCCGCCGAACCCGAGAAGCGGTCCGCCCCCGCAGTGCTGCCGGCCGACGAGGAAGCGCTCGAACTGATTGAGGACGATCGCGATCAGGTGTTCGAGGACTCGCCAGAGCTGTGAGCGACCAGGGAGCGGGCGGCGAAGGTTCGTTCGGCGAGGTGGAGGTGGTCCACCCGTCGGCCAACGGCAACCCCTTGGCCGAGTCGGGTTGGCTCAGCCCTGAGCGGCTGGGTTCGGCCCGTGACTCGGTGCCGATGGTGTACGTCAACGCCGTGCCGGTTCGGGTCAACACCGCCGGCGAGGTGGTTGAGGTGGGCCTGCTGTTGCGCATGTTGCCCGACGGCTCGATGAGCCGGGCGGTCGTCTCCGGGAGGGTCCTGTACGGGGAGCGGGTGCGCGACGCCCTGCTGCGGCACCTTGCCAAAGACCTGGGGGCCGACGCCGAGCCCCGGCTGCCGGCCTCGATTGCCCCCTTCACCGTTGTGGGTACTTCCCGGACCGGGAGGTCACCGGCTTCCACGATCCTCGCCAGCATGCGATCAGCCTGGCCTACGTCGTGCCGGTTGGCGGCCCGTGCTCGCCGGCCCAGGATGCCCTCGACCTTGCCTGGATCACCCCCGAGGAAGCAATCTCAGTGGCGACCGGCGGCGAGATGGCCAACGGCCAGGGACGCCTCATCCGCATGGCACTCGCCCACGCAGCCGCCCTGCCCTGACCGACGGGCCTGCCCCGATCATGACGTTGCGTCGCAACGGCGCCGCCCTGATCGGTGGCCTGCCAAGCTGACGGCGTGTCCATCAACTCCACGCTCGATCCGCTGCGCTCCGAACTCGACCGGTTGGACTACCTGGCCGACGAGGGCCTGGCAATGGCCCTGTTCTTGGCCATGCGGCTGAGCCAACCGCTCCTGTTGGAAGGCCCTTCCGGCGTGGGCAATCCTCCGCCGCCACGGCGCTGGCCGCTGCGCTGCGCACCCCGCTGATCCAATTGCACTGCTACGAGGGCAGCACCGCCGACGACGCGCTCTATCGGTGGAACCGGCCCAGACAGGTGCTGGCGCTCCGGCGGGCCGAGGCCACAAACGACCTTCCCCCCGACCAGGCACAGGACGTCAGCCCGGCAGCGACGCCGGCGACGTCGCTGGACGACCTCTTCACCGCGGACTTCCTCATCGACGGGCCCGCTGCTGCGTGCGGTTCGCCACGACGACGAGGTGCCAGCTGTACTCCTGATCGATGACGTCGATCGAAGCGACGCTCGCTTTGAGGCCCTGTTGGTGGAGTTTCTCGGGCAGATGTCGGTGACCGTGCCCGAAATCGGCACGTTGGCCCCAAGGTTCCGCCGATCGTCATCATTACGTGCAACGGCAGCCGTCCGCTCAGCAACGCACTCAAACGGGGCTGCCACTACCACCGGATGGAGCACCCGTCGGTCGAACGAGCGGTCGAGATCGTCCGCCGCCGAGTGGGTGACGCCGGGCTGCCGCTGATCGAGGCAGCAACCGCATTCGTCTTCGAGGTACGGACACTCGACCTGGACTACCCGCCAGGGCTGGCCGAGTCGATCGACTGGGTCGCAGCCCTCACCGCACTCGGCCTCGTCGAGTTCGAGACGAACGTTGCCCGCTCTACTCTGGGCTCGATCGCCAAGACCCCGAGGACCTCGAGGCGATCGGCTCTGCGCTGGACGGGCTGGCCGATTCGCCCTGATCAGCGCACCACGGCGCATGAGATAATGAGGCCATGTTCCGCCACGTGCTGCTGCTGACCATGCGGGATGACGCCGACGACACCCAGGTCAACGCCTTGGTGGACGCGCTGCGTTCCCTTCCCGCCCAGATCCCCGAGATCGTCTCCTACCGAGCGGGCCGGGATCTGGGGCTCCGCGACGACACCGCCGACGTGGCCATCGTGGGCGAGTACGCCGACGAGGCCGCTTGGCGCGCCTACCTGGCCCATCCCGCGCACAGGGCCGTCGTCACCGATCACGTGGAACCGCTGGTCGCGCACCGCCAGTCGGTTCAGTTCCACGACTGACGGCGCCACAGCGACGCCACCCTATGTGGTGCGGCATCCGGTTCCTCAAGATCGTCGAGGGTCACGATGATTCCGGAAGGGGAGCGCAGAAACCGTCCGGCACCCGTCACGAGCACACCCGGGGCAGGCGGCCGATCAGGCCACGGTCGGAGGTGACGACCGTTGTTTCAGGATGGTCGCCGTAGCGGGCCTCCACTTCCTCGACGATGCGATCGTCCGGCGTCCCGGCCCTTCCGTCGGGCATAGAGCACTTCGAGGTTGCCGCCGCCGCCGCCGAGATCGCGTCATCGGGCGATCCGTCGAACACGAGCGCCAGCGCAGCGTCGATCGACCGGGCCCAGCGTCCTACCCGTTCGGCCAGCCGCGCGGCCGCTGCGGACGGGTCGTTCCACCACCCGTCGGCAGCAGATCCCATCACGTTGTTACCGTCGATCACCCAGAGTGGCGTGGACTGTCCCTCCGCCACCGTGTGCTCCACCCCCGGGCGCTCCACCCCCGCGTCTTCCGCCCCCGTATTCACCGTTGGGCCACCGAGACCTCTCGCCCGCCGGTGACCGACAGCAGCTCGCCATAGCTGGTGCGGTACACACTCTTCGGGGTGCCTGCCGCCGCCCAGAGCTCGCCGACCTCGCTGAGCGAGCGATCGACCAGCACGGTGAGGCCGCGGGGTAGCCCGGCGGGGCTCACACCGCCGATGGCAAAGCCGGTGCCGGACCGCACGGAATCCGCATCGGCCCGCCCGATCGTGGCGCCGTCGAGGGCGGCCCCAACGCCTCGGTGTCCACCCGGTCGTCGCCGCCCATCACCACAATGATGGGTGCGCCGTCGGCGAGAAACACCAGGGTCTTGGCGATCTGGGCCTGCAACACGCCCAAGGCCGCCGCCGCATCGGCGGCAGTGCGGGTCGACTCGTCAAAGTGCCGAACCTCGGCGTCGATCCCGGCCGCGTCGAGGGCCTCAACCACCCGGGCGACGCTGCCGGACGTGCTCGCCGTTGGGGCGACACCTGCGTTCGTAGAGGTTTCGTTGCTCATCATCGAATGATCCCATGTTCAGCGACCGTGCGGCCGATCCCGGGCAGCCGCTCACGTCTCAAACGGGTTGATCACCAACAGACCGACAAACCGGTCAAAGTCGGCCACGTTTCGGGTGACCAAGGCCATGTCGTGCGCCAGCGCGGTCGCTGCGATGAGGGAGCCGGCAAGCGGAGCAGGATCGGGCACGTGGAGCGACGCCGCCAGAGCGGCGACCTGACCGTCGATCGGGAGCATGCGTCTCGCAAACGTCGGCATCACCGCCTCCGAGAGCCAGGTTCGCAGGACACTTCCGGTTGCCCGGTCACGCCGTTCCGCGAGGAGCACGCCAAGCTCCAGTTCACAGAGCGACATCGTCGACAGATACATCTCCGTCGCCGGCACCCCGTCCGCCCAACCGATCAGACCCGGATCGGCCTGTGATCGGGATTTGCGAAGCTCCGACACGATGCAGGTATCGAGGACAAACATCAGTCAAACATCGCGGGCGTGCCGTGCTCGCGGGAGCGTGGCGGGTCGAACTCGATGTCACCGATACCCTCGGGCAGGGACAACAGCTCGGCGATGTTGGCTTCGCCGTCGGCGAGACGGCGGTAGTCCTCGATGGTCAACAACACGTGCGCTGGTCGCCCTCGATCGGTGATGTACACCGGACCGTGAGCCGATGCCCGCTTTGCTGCACCCGTGTCGTGGTTGAACTCCCTACTGGTGAATTTGGTCGGCGACATGACCTCTCCCTTCCCTGCCTGCCCAATGTAGCAACGTTGCTGCTTTTGATCACCGCAGATCGAACCCTCAGCCAGCTCCTCGCCATCGCGCCGTCGCTATAGCGTCAACTGAATGTCGTGGAAGAGCGCAGCGAAGGTCGAGGAGTACGTGGGCCGGGTGTGCCAGCTGGAGGCAACGCAATGATCACAGCCCTGAGCTTCGATGCCGACCAGACGCTGTGGGACTTCGACGACGTCAAACGTCGCGCACTTCGGGCGACCATCGCCGAGATGGAGCGGCGCGGCGACGTGCCGGCCGGCGCCGTCACCCCGAGGCGATGGACCAGGCGCAGGACGTGCTGGTTCAGCGGTTCCGCGGCGCCACCCACCGGCTCGAGGAGGTGCGGGAGCGGTCCTTTGCCGAGGTGCTGACTGCGCAAGGCCACCCAACGCCCGATGCCGCGGCAGCCGTCCTCGTCGAGCACTACATGAACATCAGGTTCAACCAGATCGAGCTGTTTGCGGACGTCGCCCCGGCGATCGCCTTGCTGAAGGGCCGCTATCGACTGGGTCTGCTCAGCAACGGCAACACCTACCCGGAACGGTGCGGGCTCCACGACACCTTTGACGCTGTGGTGCTCGGCCCCGACCACGGGTTCGAAAGCCGGACCCCCGGGCGTTCGCCATGGTCGCATCCCAGCTGGGGGTCGACGTCACCGAGATCGCCCACATCGGCGACGACTGGGACCACGTCGAGGGCGCCAACGCAGCCGGTGCCACCTCGATCTATCTCAACCGAACCGGTGATAACCCCGGGTTCCGATCCGACGCAGACCATGAGGTGCGCGACCTCAACGAACTGGTGCGGCTCCTCGGGTCGCTGCCATTCAGTTGAGCCAAACCGAGCGGCCCGTCCACCCGCAGCAATCTTCTCTGCCCGCCAAATCGACGGACGCTGGTCGCCTTGCTGACCAACGAGGCCGGCGTTTGGGGCACACTTGACCAGGATGACCAGACGACGAAGTGCTCGAATCAGTGACGGTGCGTGGGACGCAATGCTTGAAGCACTTGCTGTTTTCTACTGGTACAAGCGCGACCTCGAGCGGTTCCTACGAAGTGCCCTCGCCGACCACCCCGAGGTTCTCTCCCGTATTAGCTTCGAAGCATCCTCAAAGCGACAGGTCGCAGTCGAAGTCGTCACCCAACTTCAGACCAATGAATCTCGATACCAAGAGACCGCCCTCGACCTGCTCGAACGCCTGGCTGACTACCCCGACGCTTTTGACGGCCTCGCACGAACGGAAGACGGGCCCTCCAAAGTCAAGGTTGCGCAAGCAGCCCTGAGGGCGGTCCAGGCTGTAACGAGCCAGAACCGCGATCTTCTCAATGCCCGAGACGAGACGCTTCGGCGGATTCAAGATGATCTCGAACAATCAGCTACGCGACGTACGCACGAGGCGGTGCTGGCTGAACTCAATGCTGAATTTATGGTCTTGCACTCCCAGAAGACAGACCCACAAGGTCGAGGCATTGAATTCGAGCGGCTCTTGGAGCGGCTATTTGCCCTGCACGATCTCGATCCAAGGGCTGCCTACAACATCGACCACGAACAGGTTGATGGCGCATTCACGTTTCGCACCGATGACTACCTGATGGAAGCAAAGTGGTGGAAGGTACCCGTCGACCCCAGGGAACTCAATCACTTCCGCGCCAAAGTTGAATCGAAGGCAGCCAACACTCTCGGCCTCTGCATCTCAATATCGGGTTTTACGGAGGGCGCACTCCTCAAGAGAACGGAGCGCTCTCCGCTGATCCTCATGGACGGGGCTGATCTAGTCGCCATCCTGGAGAACCGGATCTCGCTCGCAGAAGTTCTCGAACGAAAGCGTCGGCATGCCGTCGAGACCGGCAACCCGTTCTATTCCGTCAGAGAAATGCACGGCTGAGATCCTTTCGTCGCGTGTCGTGCGCCAGTTGGTAGGGACCAGTTTTGGGGGGTTGCGCCACCTGGTAGGGACCACCTTGCGCCAGCTGAAAGGGACCACTTGTGGGGTCTTCCGGGGTCGGTGTCGTAGACGCTGAACTGCCGTCGTTGCGTCCACGACCCGAAAGGCGGCGCGTCTATGGCATACCGGGAGGTTCCTGTGTTTGAGGTTCGTGAAGTGTTGAGGTTGTGGCTGTCCCTAATCGGGTTCCGCCGGATCGCAGAGATGGTCCGGTGTGACCGGAAAACGGTCACCAAGATGGTGAGGATCGCGGAGGCCCTGGGGCTGGTCCGCACCGACAGCCCGGAGCGTTTGACCGACGATTTTGTGGGTGCGGTGATGGTCGAGTTGGCGCCGGCCCGGCCGGATCGTCACGGCGAGTCGTGGGCGGCGCTCGCCGAGCATCGAGACAGGCTGAAGGGCTGGCGGGACGGCCGGGTGCCGGCGAAGAAGATGGTCGAGTTGTTGGGCCGGCAGGGGGTGGTGGTCCCGGAGCGGACGTTGAACCGTTTCCTGGCTGCCGAGTTCGGGTCACCGGCGCGGTCGACGGTCCCGGTTGTTGATGGTGAGCCGGGTGTGGAGTTGCAGGTCGATTTCGGTGAGTTGGGCCGCATGTTCGACGAGGAGACCGGCAAAAGGAGGCGGGTGTGGGCGCTGGTGTTCACCGCCGGTGTGTCGCGTCACACCTTTGTGTGGTTGTCGTTCAACCAGAACCTTGCCACGGTGATCGACGGGTGCGAGGCAGCATGGGTGTTCTTCGGTGGGGTGTTCAAGGTGCTGGTGCCGGACAACATGGCGACGGTGGTGACGAAAGCCGACGCGCTCGACCCGGTGTTGAACGTGGCGTTCGTCGAATACGCCCAGTCGCGGGGGTTCCTGATCGACCCGGCCCGGGTGCGCGCACCCCAGGACAAGGGGCGTGTTGAGCGGGCGGTCCAGTTCGTGCAGACCTCGTTTTGGGCGGGTGAGGACTTCGGCTGTTTGGCCGAGGCGCAGACCGCAGCAGAGCTGTGGTGTGCCTCTCGGGCGGGGCTGCGCACCCATGGGACCACCCAGGCGCAGCCGGCGGTGATGTTCGCCGACATCGAAGCACCAGCACTCCTTCCAGCGCCGGAGGAGCGTTACGACCTGCCGATCTACCGGACCGCGAAAGTCGCCCGGGACCACCACATCTCGGTCGGCAAGTCGCTCTACTCGGTTCCCGGCGACCTGATCGGCACCACCGTCGATGTTCGGGCTGACAAGGTGTTGGTGAAGATTTTCGCCGCCGGACAGTTGGTGAAATGCCATCCCGCCAGAAACCCGGGGCGAGGGGTGACGGACCCGGCCGACCTGCCATCTGAGCGCACCGACTACGCAATGCGTGACATCGAATCGCAACGCCGTCAGGCCTACCGGCGTGGCGAGTCGATCGGCGCATTCACCGATGTGATCTTGGACGGCCCGCTGCCATGGACCCGGATGCGCCACGTCTACAAACTGTTCCGGACCTGTGACCGCTACGGCAACGACCGGGTCAACACTGCCTGTGAACGAGCGGTCGACGCAGGCGCGACGTCGGTGACCACGATCGTTGGAATGGTCGAGCGGGCGTTGGAGGCCGAACAGGCGAAAGCCGAGCCCGCCGCCACCGGACAACGTGATCGTTGGCCGGTTCGCCCGCGACGCCTCCCACTTCGCCACCGGACGGGAGGTCACGATGAGCCCCACCAGCACTGACCCCGTCGATCACCCCCGAACTGACCGCAACACTGCGCCGGCTGAAACTCGGTCAACTGATCGACACGCTCCCGAACGGCTGGCGTTGGCCAAGTCCTCGAAGATGTCTTATGCCGAGTTCCTCAGCTGTTGTTGGCCGACGAAGTGTCCCGCCGTGACACCACCTCGGCGGCCCGAAAGCCAAAGCCGCCGGGCTCGATCAGCGGATGCGCCTGGAGCACTGGGACGCCACCGCGAACGTCACCTACAACCAGGCGATCCTCGACGAACTCGCCAGCCTCCGGTTTGTTGACGCCGGCCAGAACGCTTTGATCATCGGACCGGTCGGTGTCGGCAAACGTTCCTCGCCGTCGCCCTCAGGGCACACCGCCATCCGGCGGGGGAAATCGGTCCATTCCGAACGGTCCGACCGGCTGTTCAAACGGCTCCGGATCCCAGGCTCGACAACACCCTCGACGTCGAGCTCCGCAAACTCCTCCGCGTCGATCTACTGATCATCGACGACTCGCCCTACCGCCTCCGACGCATCAGCGACCAACGACTTCTTACGACCTGGTCGTCGAACGACACCGGCGAGCATCCACGGTCATCACCTCAAACCGGGACCCGTCTGAATGGTTGGCTCTCCTCGCCGACCAGCTCCTCGCCCAATCAGCGATCGACCGGTTCGCGTCCGGCCGTTCGAACTCGTCATCGACGGGGAAAGCTACCGGGACCGACAGAAACCCCGGCTCACACCACCGCCTGCCGACTAACGACCGGCACCCTCCCCGCTTCCACCGATGATGCCTGTCAGCACCTGCTGGCAGGCATCATCGCGTCACCATACGGTGACAGTCGATGGACCGAACCGAACGACTCACGCCGACGCTCTGCACTGCCACCACCGACGCGGTCGCCGCGAAGAAGGCCGCCCAACAAGCTCTCGATGCCGCCGTCGCACGGGCGCTCCACTGGGGCGCTTCCTGGGCCAACATCGGTGCTGCTCTCGGCACCACTCGCCAGGTCGCGCACCGCCGCTACCGACACCACCGCTGGGACCCCGACACCCAAACCGTCTGGACCGAACCACCCCTCCCGCTCACCCGGAACTGACCCGCCCGGCGAGGCCATCGAACACCCCAGCCGCCCTTCGCAGCACACCCGCCACACGCAGTCCTTGACGACGGCCGCCGGGGGCAACCATCATCACCCCGCCGACCTCAACGACCCCTCACAAGTGGTCCCATGCAGCTGGCGCAGCCCTGGTCCCTATCAACTGGCGCATGACACGTCGCGGCGCGCTGATCACGCTGCGGTGATGGCGGTGATCATTCGAAGCGCCTCAGCTCGCCGACCGAGAATCTGCCATGGACATGCGCCACATCACCCCTGACCGGCTCGTCGACAGCACCAACGGTGCGGCGCTGTTGGAGTTGCTGGAGCTGCTCTGGAGCGGCAGGTGGATGTGGTCGAGCCGTTCACCGAGCAGCCGTGGGAGGACGTCGTGTGCACGTGCCGACCCTGAGCGGGTTCGGCGCGCCGCCGGGTTGGCGACCGAACCGCCGCTCGGCTGACTGTTGGAGCTGATGCTGGTTGCATCCCAGGCGGGGTCAGTTCGTTCTGGGATCTCAGGCTGGATGCCCGGAGGCGTCTCGAGCACCGACACCAACGCGGCAGCATCGCCGAGTGCTGGTTGATCCTTCAGCTTTGGCCGAGATGACCGTTCCCGGAACCGGGGGCGATGGTGGTGGACCGAGGGCGGTTGGCCGATGGATGGACGGCTGGGCGAAGGTAAGAACGAAACCGGGCGCCTGGGTAGGGGGGACCCTGCCGCAGCGGGCGCTCTTGTTCACCTCGGTGCTGCCCGACGCCGAAGGGTGGATCGGCTTCCAACAGCTCATCGCCGGATCGTGGGACCTGTGTTTCCCGGCCCATCCGGCGAGATGGGGAGCCTTGAGGTCGAACGCGCAACGCCCGGTCTGACAGGGTAGACTGACGCCGACGATTGGGGCGGCTCCACGGTTCACCGATTCCCGCTTGCCCGTCGTTGCCGGGGCGGGGCGTTGGTGATGGCGCTGGGTGGCTCGTCACCCGCAGGGACCGGGTTGTGGCAGCGCCGCAGAGCTGGCCGAGATTTGCCCGGTTCGAGCAGCGGGTGCCAGGAGCAGCGATACCGCCAGCCGAAGCTGGCTCGGATTCCCTGTCGCCGGATTGGGAGGCGGTCGCCGACGACTACTCAGAAGTCCACCCTGACCTGGCAGGGCTTTCTGCTCGCCGACGGCACATGGAGCAGCCTCGGCGACGGAGACGTGACCATCAAAACGCAACTGGGGTTCGGAACGCACGCTGGATATGGCATCCGGTAATAACCCGCCAGAAGCGCTTCCGATCGCAGCCGACTTTTTTTTTTATATTTGGGTGCGGATGGGCCCCATGCTCGGCCCCGGTGGACAGCGCCGACTGGGCGACCGAGCACCGCCAGCTGATGACGTTTGCCGGGACCGCCTGAACCTTGACGCCTTCGGGACGAGCTGGCGGCTTGCGTTTCGGAGCATGCCGCCAGCGGAATGTTCGTGAGCTTCTCCGCCATCGCGGCGACAGGGCTGCGGTGAGCGAAGAGCATTTTGCCGTGTAACATGGTTGTTCTAGCCAGTCTTGGAGGCCGCAATGAGTACAACTGTGGAGCCCGTGGTGGCGGTGGAGTGACGTCGATGAAGAAGGCATGTAGTCGGTGTTCGACCCCGTCACCCCCATAAAACCCGTTGTATCCGGCGAAGAGATTCATTGGAAAGTTCGACGCCGGTGGGTACGACAGCCTTGATGCCGCGTCCGGTGATCCGCGTCGCAATGAAAGCGTCCACGTGGCCGGTAAGACTCCACAGAAAGCCGTCAGGGCGTTCCGCGATCCGATCGCTGAAGCGCTCGGCACACTTTGGACCCGTATTCATCGGCTTTATTAGTACCGAACTGGGCGTCTACCTCGCGGCTGACCTTGAACGGCGGGAAGGTCGGCCGACTGCCGGAACGGCGACCCGTTGGACCTGGACGTCGGCATCGTCTGCAGGGTTGTGAGAGGCAATAACGATGACCATCCACACGGGCGGTCACGGTGGAAGGTATCCGACGCTCGGCTGGTGGTACAGCCTGGAGCGGCGCGACGCCAAAGGGAGCTGGTCGCCTACCACTACAGCACCCTGAAGGTCAAAGTCGGACGTAACGGACCCCGCACCTCCATCAGCCCCGGGCAGGACAAGACGCACTACCAGGACAGGCCGCATCATGCTCGAGGACGTGTTGAGGCTCGCCGTCAGGCTGGGAGTCGAGCCGGTTGATCAGGAGTCAGGTGGGACGGGTGCTGCGAACGCAACCGTGCAAACTTCGCTGGGGGCTACGTGGGGCCTTCCAGTTCGCTCGCCGGGACCTCAAGGTGACCAGAAGGCTACCATGGGTCTTCGCTGGGGCGGATTGGGTTCCGAGGGCGGGCCACAAATGGGCCTGACTCCGGCGTATAGTCGCGGTAAGAGGTGGTATCTACTGACTCGGACACCTCAAGAACCGCTATCTACCACCCGGGCGTTGGGGCCCGCGCGGGATTAATTGAACGGTTGGGGTGTATGGCTGATGGTGTAATTCCAGTCGCCGTGCCAATCGTGGAGTGAAAGCGGTATCGCTTCCGAACTATAGTCCTTCGTGATCTTGACGCCTTTCGGGGTAGACGTAGGCGTCGTAGGCGGCTGGATGTCAGCACCTTTCTGGGTGGTCGTCGCTGAGATCAGCTCGACAACGGTCCGGATGTTGGTGAGGGGACGGCCCCGCGAGTTAGTCGTGATAAAGCTGAACAGGCGGTGCTCGATCCGTTCCATTTCAACATGCCGGGCGGGTAGTGCGCCGCGGTGATCTGGAGGCCGAGTCTCTTCTGCCCTTGGGGCGGGCGAGATGCCATTTCCAGGCCCTGACCCGGTAGCCGTTCGACCCGCCACAATCGGCGGTGATCAACAGCCGTTTCGCTGTCAGGGAGGAACCGGTGTTTGCCAAAGCGTCCCACCACTTAACGATCGCCGCAACGGCGAACTCGGAAGTGTCAGCGGTGTCACCGACCGGCACCCGGCCTTCGTTGTTGGCCACGTCGCCGAGCCCATACAGGATCCCTTTGCCCAACACAGGATCGGGGAAGTCGTGAACATCGGTGCCGGACCGGCTCCGCTGCCAGGCTGGTATTCGACACCGCCGTTGGACTTATTCCCCAGCGTCTCCTTCTTCTTGGGTATCAACGGGATCACCGGGTCACCAGCGGTAATGAACGCCTCCGACAACTCGGCGACGTAATGGAACTGGCCGTCACGATCAGGATGTGTTCTGCCTTCGGGCTCTTGGCCGGGGCCTGCAACGAGTAGCCGTTCTGGGCCAACAATCGTCGGACCAGCTCGGCTGACGCTTCGAAGCCCTGGTCAGTGACCTCACGTGAAAGCTCGTAGGTCGACTTCAATGTCCACCGCAACGTCGACATCGGATGGCCACGGGTTGTTGGCGAAACCAGTTTGTCGATCCGCGTCCCACAAGCCGGGCTGCTTCTCGATCGCCGGTTTGTCGCCTGCACCCTCAGCACGCACCCGGTCGGTCACCTCCACACCGGCCTCGATCTCGGTAGCGCCCCGGGTCACCGTCGACCGCTACATGCCTGTCAGCTCGGACACCTTCGTCCGACCGCCACGACCCAACATCACCGCCACAGCACCCACGTTCAAACGTCGTTGCCGCTCATCGAGATGCGGCAGCACCGCTTCGAAATAGTCGCTCAGCGCCTCATCGGTGATATCCACACACCCAAACTACACCGCGCGTCTAATCCTATGGCGGACCCTTACCAGTTCCTACTACCTATGGACTGACGGTGAGAAACGAGCAGGTCAGGAGTTCGATTCTCCTCTCCCGGGCTCAAAACCTTTGCAATACAACGGTTTCAAGGGAATCCGACACCTGTTCAGAAATGGGCGGGCCACTTGTGGGCCACAACTGGCTCGATTTCGAGGCAGCGTTCGGTGGGGCGGTGGGATCGATCTCCTGGTGCGTCTGCCTTACTGACCGGGTCGGGGCTTGGGTAATCAATGGGTCCAGAACTGGCGCTCTCGCGCCCCTGAGGGCTGCTGTTTGGCAGACGTGCTTCCGACGGCACTCTCACGCCAAACAGGGCGGGTGTCTCCCGATCACGCAGCAGTCTCCATCAGGGCCGGCGGCAGCGGGGCCAGCTTCCTGGGACAACGTCAACGTCGGCGGCGCTGGGGGTGGGGGAGCGGCGGCCTCTACGGCGGCGGTGGTGGCGGCGGCGGTACCGGCAACGTGGCGGCGAATGCCGGGGCGGCAGCGCCGGCGGGAATGGATCGGCCAAGGGCGACGGCGGGTACCTGCACGGCGACCGAGGCTGGCGACCCGTACGGCAGCGGACCAATGCGGTCGGCACGGGGCCAGGCCATCGCAGCAAAGGGCGGCGCCAGCCAAAACTCGTACAACCAATTTGGTGGACCGGGAGGAAATGGTCAGGTCATCCTGACGTTGGCACCTTGACGCCGAGAGCAAGCCTGCCGCTCCACAGCAAAATTGTTGCAGAACGATGCCCACGTGCCCGGCGACTCCCGAGCGAGTCGGCGAGGTCGATGACCAGGCGGCCGATACCATCTTCACCAGCAGCTCGAAGCTAGCCGGGTAGAACACCGCCGGAACACGTCGAAGGTCCCATCCGGACCTGTTCCAGAACCGAGCGGGTTCAGATGGCGGCGCGGCGCGTGGCGAGCGCAGCTGTCTGTGCGGCCAGGTCGTCGAGCATGGTCTTGGCGCTGGCGGTCATGATCTCGTTGGGCTGGACGACGCCGTCGTCGTCGAGGAACTGGGCGGCGAACGGAACGGTGACAGCGGAGGGCGACGGGCGCCATTCCCACAGAGGACTACTGGCTCAGTGCTTGCATGGCGCAGGTGCCGGCGGAGACGCCGCCGTAGCTGAGGAAACAGACCGCCTTGTGCTTCCACTCGTTGTGCAGAAAGTCGATGGCGTTCTTCAGCACCGCGTTGTAGCTGTGGTTGTACTCGGGCGTGACGAGAATGAAGGCATCAGGCGCGAGAGATGGTGGCGCTCAGTCTCGGGTGTGTTGGTGGGTGTATTGCGCCGGAAGCGCAGGTGGTTCGGCTCGTCGAAAACGGTAGGGCGACGTCGGCCAGGTCCACCATCTCCACAGTGGAAGTCACCGTGGTCGGTGGCGATCCGTTCGATCCACTCGGCGAAGGATCGCCCGATGCGGCCCGACCGGGTGCTGCCCACGATCACCTGGAGGACCGGACGATCGATCGTTGCTGGGGGTAGTGGTTGAGGCGTCGTCGTTGGTCGTGATTCCTTCAATATAGTTGATCTGTCAACTAAATGCGATCGTGAGCTCATCTAGGTCAGCTGATGGTAGCGTGCATCTCCCCAGATCAACACCTCGGACTCGCTGGCGGCGGTGAGCTTCTGGCCGCCCGTGCCGGTGAGGCGAACGGCGTCGCCTTCGGCGAGGGTCAACTCCTTCGAGGTCGACGTTGCCTCAGGCCACGAAGAGGTGGACGAACGGGGCGTCAGGGACGGTGGCGCTCCCGCCGACGTTGGTCGTGCTGCGTAGAGCGCAGCGTCGCGGTTCTTAATCCGGATGGCGGCGTCCCCCTCGTGCTTGTCCATCCCCAACAACCGGCACGAGACCGCCGCGCAGGAGCCCATCGTCCGAGTTGCGCTACTCATAGCCGGGCTGGATGCTGCGCTCGTCGGGCGGGATCCACATCTGGATGAACCGCACTGGTTCGTCGTGGCTCGGGCCGCCCTGCGTGCGCCTGAGTCGTTCTTCTCCGAGTGCAGGATCCCGGTGCCGGCGCTCATGCGCTGGGCGAGACCCGGCTGGATCACCCCGCTGTGCCCCTCGGAGTCCTGGTGCACCAGTGAGCCCTTGAGCACCCGGTCACGATCTCCATGTCCCGGTGGGGTGGGTATCGAAACCGGCGCCAGGCAGAACGACGTCGTCGTTGCTGACCAAGAGCAGGCCATGGTGGGTGTTGTCCGGGTCCAGTGGTGGCCGAACGGGAACGAGTGCTTCGAGTCCAGCCAGTCGATACGGGTCTTGAACCGATCGTCGGTCCGCCGGACATCGACCTGGGGGGTGAGGAGTGGATGGTGTCGGACATGGCCGGCCTCGCAGTCAGGGGATCGAAGGAATGTACATGACATATCAACCACCGTGCACCGAAAATCATTCCAGAGACACGTCAGGTATCGTGAATCGGACGTCGAACCGAGGAGTGGCCATGGCCGCTATCACTGTTGAGGACACCGGGAAGCTGCCCGACTGGCCGCCCCGCCACCTGGGGTCCCAGCCGTCCGGTCGTTCGGTCACCGTGGCGCCGAAGGGCTTCGAGGGCGAGGGGTTCCCCGTCCGGCGCGCCTTTTGAAGGTGTGGACCTGGCCATCCTCGACCCGTTCATCCACCTCGACCAGATCGGTGAGGTCAACCGCGCGCCTGGCGAACCCAAGGGGCACCGGCATCCGCACCGAGGCTTTGAAACGGTCACCTACATGATGGACGGCGTGCTCGGGCACGCCGGCTCCATCGGCGGTGGCGGCGTCATCCGCGACGGCGGCGCAGTGGATGACCGCCGGCAAAGGGATCCTCCACATCGAGACCCCACCCCAAGATGTCGGCCGCCGGTGGCTGGTTCCACAGGCTCCAACTGTGGGTGAACCTGCCCGGCGCCAAGAAGTGGATCGACCCGCGCTACCAGGACCTCGAATCCGATCAGGTCGTCCTGGTCACCACTGCGGGTGCCGACACGCTGCTGCGGATCATCGCCGGGCCGCTCAGCGAGTTCACCGGACCGGGCTCCACCCATTCGCCGATCACGATGGTCCACGCCACCTTCGACCCAGGTGCCCGAGCGGACATACCCTGGCCGGCGTCGTTCAACTGCCTCGTCTACATCCTTGGCGGCGACGCCACCGTCAGTGCCGAAGCACGCCCGGTGACCACCGGTGAGCTGACCGTGTTCAGCCCCGGCGGCGCGTTCACCATTGAAGCCGGACCCCAGCAGGACACCCACCGGCGGACTCGAGGTCTTGTTCCTCGGCGGCCAGCCCATTGGTGAGCCCGTCGCCTGGCACGGCTCGTTCGTGATGAACACCGAAGCCGGCTGCGCCAGGCCCTACGAGGAGTTTCCACGCCGGCAAGCTCGGCGTCGTGCCCTGAACCATCCCCTCGCTCCCAGCGACGGGTCGCGGAGGCACCGATTCCGCCCTCGACTGACGGGACGACGCGAACGAGAACCGCAGCACCGCTTGGCCGGTCTTGCCATCCGATGACTGGATCGACACGATCGAGGCGGTGCACCTGTGGTCCCAGATCGTCGGCAAGATCCGCCTCGGCTACTCGCCGTGGCTCAATCACTCCTGGGGCGTCCCGCTCTACGTTTCGACCCGCGGACTGCGAACCTCGGTGATCCCCTTCGGAACCGACGCCGCCGAGCTCGAATTCGACTTCCTCGACCACGAGTTGAGAGCCCACACCACGACCGGGCGGCAACGAGCGATCGCTCTGGAGACCGGCACGGTGGCCGACGTCTACCAGCACGTGCTCGATGCGATGAACCAAGTCAGGATGCCGGTGTCGATCGACCCGATGCCGAACGAGATCCTGACGCCATCGCCTTCGACGAGGACACATCGGTGCGTCACTACAATCCCGACCACGCCCTGTGGCAGGCGCTGGTCCAAGCCGACCGGGTGCTCACCAGGTTCCGCGCCGGCTTCAAAGGCAAAGCCAGCCCCGTGCACTTCTTCTGGGGCAGCTTCGATCTGGCCGCCTCCCGCTTCTCCGGGCGAACCGCGCCCCCGCACCCCGGCGGCATGCCGAACTTTCCCGACGACGTCGCTCGCGAGGCCTACTCACACGAGCTCACCAGCGCTGGCTTCTGGCCCGGCAACCGAGATTCACCTGAACCGGTCTTTTATTCCTACGCCTACCCCACCCCCAAGGGCTTCTCGACGGCGACGGTGGAGCCGCCCGAGGCACGGTGGCTCGAGGACCTCGGTGAGTTCGTCCTTCCCTACGCGGCGGTGGCCGGCGCCGAGGATCCCGACGCCACACTGGAGTCGTTCTTCGACACCACCCACGCGGCAGCCGCCGAACTCGGCGAATGGGACCGGGAGAACCTCGAGTGTGATCACCCCGAAGGGCCCGACTGGTGGCGAAGCCGGCCCCACTAGGACTCATGATGACCTCCATCGGACTGCGCATCGACCGCCCAGTTTGCGCCGTCGGCAACAGCTAAGTCCGGCGCCTGCTGCCTCACCGCACCCGCCGGATAGCCGGCCATTCATCTTTACCGACCTCATCGGCCCCGACGACCTGGCCCGGGAGCCGCTGTCGACATCGACGCCCACCCCCACCTCGGACTGTCGACGCTGACCTACCTCCTCGACGGGCGGCTCGGCGCTGCTGGGAGAGCAACCTCACCGTGCTTGACTCGATGGTCTCGACCATCGACGAGTGGAAGGACCGGGGCGAGGCGGGTTCAGCCGGGCCTCAATAATGGTGCTCATCGGCGTCAGCTTCGGCCTTGGTTGCGTGAACGGTGCCCGCAGGGTGCTCTGGTGGTCCGTAGATCGCGTAGACCTTGAGGGGCTCGTCTCCAATGTTGGTGACGTTGTGCCAGGCCCCAGCCGGGACCAGTATCGCCCAGTCGTCGCCGACCTCGCGGTCGAAGGGGAGGTCGTCTTCAGATGGGCCCATCTGCACTCGTGCCCGGCCAGCTTCGACGCGAAGGAACTGGTCTCCGTGCTCGTGGACCTCAAGGCCTATGTCTCGTCCTGGTTCGATGCTCATGAGGGTCAGCTGGAGGTTGGACCCGGTCCAGCGGGTGGTGCGGTAGTTCTCGTTGGCCAACGTGTCGGCCTCGATGTTCGTGACGAAGGGATTCGGTCCCTCTTCGGTCAGCTTGGTGCTGCTCATCGGCTTCTCCTCAGTAGGTGGATGAAGTTCTCAGGTCTACCTGAGTCTGGGGCTGCGGGTCGGCTCACGCAGCAGGTGCCCGGTCGGGCAGGGGAAGAATCGTGTCGGCGATCTGGGCGAGGGAATCAATCTGCCCCGGGGTGAGACGGTCGACGAACAATCGGCGGACCGCAGCCAGGTGACCGGGTGCGGCAGCTTCGATCTCGGTCCGTCCGGCCGGAGTGATGACGACGAATGCACCGCGGCGGTCATCTCCACAGGCTTCCTTGACGACCAGGCCACGCTTCGCCATGCGGGTGACGTGGTGTGAGAGCCGGCTCTTCTCCCAGCCGAGGGTGTCGCCGAGCTCGAACAGGCGCATCTGGCCGGTTGGTTGGTCGGTGAGCGTGACGAGGACGTGATAGTCGGGATACGACAGGCCTGACTCGACGGCGAGCTGCTGGGCGAGTTCGTGCTCGAGGTGCATCTGCATGAACTGCAGACCCCGCCACGCCCGCTCTTCTTGTTCGGTCAGCCACCGCACGTCATCCATGGTGGAGACCATACCAGGAAGTAGTTGACACGTCATCCGGCGTTGATAGATGATGTGTCCACCATTTAGAAGCCCATCACCAACGATCAGGAGATCTGCCATGAGCACCGCAACCATCCCCACCGCCCTGACCGGCACCTACGTTCTCGACGCCAGCCACAGCCGCATCGGGTTTGCCGCCCGCCACGCCATGGTCTCCAAGGTCCGCGGCTCGTTCAATGAGTTCGAGGGCTCTGGATACTTCGATGCCGAGGACCCCACCAACTCGAAGCTGTCGCTGATCATCCAGGCCGCCAGCATCGATACCCGCAACGCTGACCGTGACGGCCACCTCAAGAGCAACGACTTCTTCGACATGGAGACATACCCGGAGATCACCTTTGCCTCTACCTCGGTCGAGCAGGTCGACACTGAAAACTTCCGGGTCACCGGTGATCTCACCATCAAGGACGTCACCAAGCCGGTGACCATCGACTTCGAGTACACCGGCAGCGCTGTCGACCCGTACGAGAACCAGCGGATCGGTTTCGAAGGCAACACGAAGGTCAACCGCAAGGACTGGGGCGTCAACTGGAACGCCGCCCTGGAGGCTGGTGGCGTCTTGGTGGGCGAGCAGGTCACCCTCGAGTTCGAGGTCTCTGCGATCCGCACCTCGTGAGTCTCGCCAGTTCGCTGCCGCCTCTCGGAGGTGGAGGCTGCGGCGACTGCCTCTTGCCGCGTCGCTACTGGGCGGCGTGGACTCGGATGCTGTCGAGCACCATCTCGACGCCGAGCTTCGCTGCCTCGTCGGGATCGGCGTTGGCGTCACCAAACGCTGAGAGAGCCTCGGGGTGACTGCTCATCACGCCGAGGCCGTAGGTGACCAGATGAAAAAACACCGTCGTCACCGGACCGGTTCGAACGAGGCCGTCGGCCTGGAGTTGCTTGATGGAGCGGAGGCCAACCTCGTTGATCGGCGTGACGTAGCGCTGAAGTAGATAGTCGTAGCGGGGCCCCCGGTGGGTCGATTCCTGGTGGAGGATCCGGACGAGTGCCGGGTTGGCCCGGGTGACCCCAACGAAGCGAAGCATGGCGCCGCGGAGCTGGTCGAGGGGGTCATCGCCGGCGTCGAGGATGCCTTCCGCCAACTGGTCCAGCATGGCTCGCAGGCCATGATCGACGGCGGCGTACCAGAGGGACTCCTTTGTTCCGTACCGCTTGTTCAACAGGTTGTGGCTGAAATCCAGGCGGCGGCACACCTGGCGCATCGACGCACCGTCGTAGCCGTCATCGGCAAAGGCGGCCAGAACGCTGTCGAGCAGGATCTCGTCGCTGATCTGACGGGGACGCATCCGGTCGACTCTAGGTACTGGCAGCGGTGAGGTGCCGCTCACCGACCGCTGGGTTGACAACTGTCATCTTTGGATGCTCGGCTGAGTGCGTCGCGACCGACGACGGGTCGGCACCAACGGGAGGCAACGACACCATGACCGTCAATGCAGGGACGTCAACGGATTCGACGGCGCAGGTGGGAACCCCGCCGGAGGATCCGTCCGACTGGTTCGTGGTCGCCGAGAGATGGACCGATATGGATGCCTGGCATCGCGCTGTCGGCGACATCCGTCGCACCACGCCGGTGGTGTATGCCGATCGTCCGGGCTTCGACCCGTTCTGGGTGCTCACCCGTCATGCGGACGTGTTCGAGGCATCGCGCGACAACCAGACATGGCACAACACCGAACGGTCCGTGCTGGGGCCGGAGGCCGACTACGACAAGCTGACCGCGTCGGGCATGCCGATGCCGAAGACGCTCGTCCACCTCGACGGTCAGGACCACACCGACCATCGCAAGGTCACCAACGACTGGTTCAAGCCGGCGGCCGTGAGCAAGCGCCAGCCCCGTATCGACAGCATCGTCGACGAGTTCGTCGAACGGCTGCGCGGTCTGGGCGGCCGCTGCGACTTTGCCCGCGACATCGCCCAGCCATTCACCCTGCGGGTGATCATGGACATCTACGGTGTGCCGCCAGAGGACGAGCCCCTGATGCTCGAGCTCACCCAAGGCATCTTCGGCGCCGCCGACCCGGAGTACCTCGGCGACGCCGCCAGCGTCGATGCCAAGGTCATGGAGTCGGTGATGAGGTTCATCCAGTTCTTCGCCGAAGTGACCCAGGACCGTCAGGCCTGCCCAACCGACGATCTGGCCTCGGTCATCGCCAACGGCAAGATCGATGGCTGTCCGATGGATGGCGAACACCAGCTTTGGTATTACATCATCGTCGCCACCGCCGGCCATGACACCACGTCGTTCGCGCTCTCTGGGGGCCTTGAGCTTCTCGCCCGCGACCCTTCCCAATGGGCTGCCCTCGCAGCCGATCCGGACCTGGTCAACAACGCGGCCGACGAGATCATCCGCTACACCTCGCCCGTGCGGCACTTCATGCGCTACGCCCAGTCCGACACCCGGATCGGCGGCGTCGAGATCCCAACCGGCGGTCGGGTGTTGTTGTCCTACCCGTCAGCGAACCGGGACGAGGCGGTGTTCGACGACCCAGACCGCTTCAACATCACCCGCCCCGACGCCGATAAACTGCTGTCGTTCGGGGTCGGCGCCCACTTTTGCCTCGGTGCCCAGTTCGCCCGGCGAGAGCTCCGCACCATGCTGTTGCGGCTCAGCCAGGAACTTGACCACGTCGAGTTAGACGGTGAGGTTTCCTACGCACAATCACACTTCGTGTCAGGGGTGAAGAGCCTGCCAGTCACCTACTCGTTTCGCTAGCCACGCGGAAAGCACCGACATACCTGTTCCACCGCTGCCCGACATGACCGAACTCATCGAGGCGTCGGCGTCGTTCGCCGAGCAGCCCGGGCTGAGAGACCACGCGCGACCGTGGCTGGCGTGGGGTCCGCCCGCCCGGGCCAGGGTCGCCAGGAGGCCGGCGCGCTGGCCCGGCCGTCGCTGAGGCCACGCACGCTGCGGTACGAGCGACGTCGACGAACGGGTCCCACTCGTTCGGGTGAACGAAACGACTGCCGTCTTCTCCGCTCCTGGGGCCGACGTCGACTGCCGAGTGTGCGAAATTAACGGACACGACATTGGCGACGAGGAGAAGCAGCCGCCCCCGCGCTCATTCGCCAGGTCGGTTCCCCCGAAGGTTCGTGACCACAGAGGCCTGATACCCCAGCCCCCGCTCAAGATGACGATCGCCACCGTCCGTCATCCATGATCGTGCTGTCCCGAGTTTCGCTGACGCCGTTCCAGGCTTGGATCCGAGTCGGCGCGCAGATCAGCATCGACCAAGTATCGGTTTCGGCCCGCGGGTCCCAGCCAGCCTGTTCGACGTAGCTGCCGAGTGCGGCCTCGTCGACCTCGGGCATCGGTGTCACCTTGACGTCGACGTCAAGGATGACGACGTCGTTGGTGTTGTCGAGCGCCAGACGTGCCCGACCGGAAGACGCCGCGTTGCGCACCGTCGGGGTGTCGCCCCGCGTCACGACGAGGGCTCGGGTGCCGTCCCACGCCAACGACAGCGGCACCAGGTGCGGCACGCCGTCAGCCGAGCTGGTCGCTACCCAGACGTGGTCCTCGGTACCCAGTCGTTCGAGCGTCTGCTCGATTCGTTCCGATGTACTTCGATTGGCGGCCATCAGTGCACCCTATGGGCCAGACCTCCGCTCCTCTGCCGGCGCGCTCCGGTGTGGCGACGGGTCGACCGGTGACGCGAGGTGCTGAGCTCACCGGTGACCTCCACCTCGAAGCGCTCCCCTTCGGGGCCAAACATCCAGCCCGAACAACGAGATCGTCATCCAGCGGGAATCAACCGGGAACCTGCGCCTGGAACTCTTCACATTGCGTGGTGAAATGCCCGGTCCCGGCCCGCCAAGAGAGCGCCTCCAAGGGCCAACCGTGCCACCACTCGTCCTGGGTACTGCTTCTTCGTCATCGCTCGGGTCCCTTCGTCGTCGCGGGAATACTGAACACGCCCGGGCAGCGTGGGCATCTGCGCCGCGTGGACCTGATCGGTCAGACCGCTTGGGCCAGCACGATGCCCGCCTGAATGAGGCCGACGAGCCCTCCAAGCACCCCACCGATGACGATGAGGGTCAACTCGTCCTCTTCAAAGATTCCTCGCAAGAGGCGCTCGAACTCAGGCTTCGACATCGACGCGATCCGGTTTCTGACCAACTCTGCAACACCCAGCTTGGCGTGCACGACCTCGTCGATGTCCTCGCGGATTTCTGGAAGACGCCTTCCCAGGTGAGTAACCAAGAGCACCTGCACCTCTCGCACCTGCTGGTCGGTCACCTCGGTCTCGGTCAGCATGGCGACGACCGGACGTTGTTCGTCGATCGCTGCCGTGATCCGTCGCAACAGCACGGTCGCGATACGAACGCCGGTTTGGCCCTCAGCCAAGACACGGATGAGGTTCGACGGAGTGAAGATCTCGTTCGCCACCACGTCGGCGTACTCGGCGGCGATCTCGGGCTGCCGCTTTGAGAACATGCCCTGGTAGCGAATGATGCCCAAGAATCGGCGCTCCTCCAAGGGACGGAAGATCATCTGCAATGCCAGCCAGTTGGTACCCAGACCGACGAGAACCCCAATGATCGGCATCAGCCACCATTGACCCAACACGCCGTACAGCGCCGCTTGGGCGACACCGACCAACAGGCCGAAGATGCCGCCGTAGTAGACGATGAACCTCAGTTCCTTTCTGCCCATCCGTTGGAACAGATCGCTGAGCCGATCAGCGTTTGCTCCGGCGAGCAACTCGAAGACCAGCGCATGCAAGTCCAGCGTCTCGTCGCTGATCTCCCGGACGTCCTCAAACACCTCCGTCGCCAGCTTGAGAACCTCCGACCGGACCTGGCCGACCACCATGTCGCGAGCGACGGGCGCCATTTCGTCCCAGCGGCCCGGCCGAATGACGTCAAAGGACATGTGGAGCAGTTCCGGCAGCTCCTTGTCGAGACGCTCGGCGATCTCGCTCTGCATCTCTCGTGGGTCGAGTCGCTCCGCGAGCTCCCGAGCGGAGATGACCTTGCCGACGCTGTCCGCCGACTCGCTGGCAAACTGGTCGTTGCGTGCGGGTACGACACCTTGCCAGCCGATGCGCCCGATTCCAACGAACCTACGCGGCAAGAAAATCATCTTCACTGCGGCCCAGTTCGTAGCCATTCCGATGAAGCCCGTAATCAAGGGAATCAGGATGAGGACTTGCAGCGACACGTCTCCGCTCACGAAATCATGCTCCCCGCTGAGTTGCTCGAAAGATGCGACGACGCTGGGACTTTGCCGACCCAGGCCTGACGTGCGGTTCGACCGCAGAAGATTATGACACGAGGTGAACTGACTCGCCTTGATGCCTGGCAGAGATTCTTGTGCCGCTTTCAGGCTGGTCAGCTACGTGGGAGCTGGGTTGGTTTCGCGGTCCCACATAGCGATCTCCACCCGGTTTCGACCACCATGTTTGGACGTATTCGTCGGCGTCGAACGTGGTGATCACCACGACGCGCAACGGGTCGTCCACACCTGGACCGGCGAGCTGGCTTGTTGCCTCCACCCCGTCGAGGTTCGGCATCCGAGTATCGAGAAGGCAGACGTCGGGCCGCAGGTGGCGTGGACCGGCTCCCACCTACAAATGACTCTGATGAGTATCGAGCCCGGTCGTGACGTCGGACTGGAGGTCCACCCGAGGGCGATCAGTTCCTTCGCATCGAGTCTGGACGAGCGCGGGTACAGATGGGGCCGACCGAGCACGACCTGCCTTTCGACGAGGAGGTCGGGGGTGACTGGGCGATCCTCGTCGCCGCCGGGGTGTGGCACAACATCTCTGATATCGATGACGTGCCCCTTAAGCTGTACGCGATCTACGGGCCGCCCGAGCATCCCCACGGGACGGTCGATGCGACCGTGGGGACTCCGGCTGAGTTGAACGCCGAAACCGGTTCCGGCCTCGGCATTGGCAGCCTCAGCGGCCAGGGCACACTGTGAACCGCGTCGATCGGCAGCTCGCTCCTCTTGCCGGTTCGGCATAACCGGCCAGGCCGCTGACAGCGAACCGCGCGTCGACTTGCAGGTTGATCGCATCATCGATGTCTGGATGCGTCCACGGCCCGTCGTGGTGACGGGAAACATTCGCGACTGATCCGCTCAGCGGGGAAGCGGCACGTGCGGCTCATGGTCGTTTGGCACGCGGGAGAATCGTTGGGCGATCCAGTCGGCCTTGGCCTCCTCGATCCGCTCTGGGTCGCTGTGGACGAAATTCCACCAGATGTGGCGTTTGCCGACCGGATCGCCGCCGAGAACGATGGCGGTACCAGAGCCGCTGAGCGTTGCCGCGATCTCAGGGCGAAGCACCGCTAGCTGACCCAACGCGACCGGTTCGTCGTTGACCCGTACCTCGCCGACGAGCGACAACACCGCCAGCTCCCGAAGGTCCGACACGATCGGAACTGGCGACCCGGCGTCCAGCTCGATCTCCGCCAGCACTAGGGGTGACGAACCGGTCACCGGCGAGTCCAGGCCCCAGCCGGAGCCGACGGCGACTCGCACCGAGGATCGGCCGGTCGTGTCGGTCGGGATGTCGGCTGTAGCGGTGTGCTCGAACGATGGTGCCGCGTTCTCGGCATCGGCCGGCAGGGCCACCCAGGTCTGGAGACCGTGCATCGTTCGGGTCGTCGGCCGATCGTCGGGGTGAGATCGTTCAGTGTGTGTGACTCCGGACCCAGCGGTCATCCAGTTGATGGCTCCCGGCTCGATGGTCTCCACCGCCCCGGTCGAATCGCGATGCACCATGCGGCCCTCGAACAGATACGTCACGGTGGACAGCCCGATGTGGGGGTGGGCGTCGACGTCGATCCCCGATCCAGCTGCGAACGTCTCCGGGCCGATGACGTCGGCGTAGATGAACGGACCAACCATGCGACGCTTGCGATACGGGAGAAGACGCCGCACCTGGCCGCCGCCGACCGGTCGAACCCTGGGATCGATGCGGAGTTCGATGGCTGAACTCATGGCGGGTCCCCTCAATCGTTGGACGATGTCCTGAGCTCTGCGAGGCGACGAAGAGCCAAGGCATCTTTGGGCGCGGTGTCTAAGCCGTAGGAGGCGCTGAACAGACCGGCGTGACCGCACCCACAGTGCAGCGCGACCAGGATGGCCGAATCACCGGGGTCCGACGCCCCTTCGAACCGCACGATCTCATCGACCTCGACAGTGGTGGCGCAGTCTCCCTCGCACGCACCGCAGTGCAGCTCGCCGTCAGGGGCCGCGATGAAGTCCTCGATGTAGCCCTGGGAACGAAGCCGGTTCATCGCCGTCGACAGGGTCTCCATGCGCATCAGGATTCCTCCTCGCCAGGGTCTGGCTCAGTCGACAAGACGGTCAATTCGGCTTGTAGGGGCGGCTCGAAACTCATCACATGATCCTAAGGACGTCGAACTAGTCCCATGATGCTACTTCCCCTCCTGCCGAGAAGGATGAACCGCCCTGCGAATCGGTTGACACGTCGTAAACCGGCCACGCACGACACGGGGTGGCCTGGCCGCCGATTTCGAGACCCAGCCCCCGGGACATGGAAATTTTGACCTGGGTGCTCCACGGGTCCCTGGTGCACCAGGACTCCGAGGACAACTCCGAGGTGATCTATCCCGACCTGGCCCACCGCTTAAGCGCTGGCATCGGACCTACCAGATGTGGATCCCGCCCGGCGAGCGGCATCCAGCCCGGCTACGGACAACATGGGCTCGATAACCGCCTCCGGGGAGGAGGCCTCGTCCCGGTCGCTTCGGGCTTGGCCGAGCACGACCGGGACGCCGCCATCCGGATCAATAACTGCGACGCTGCGTCTTCCGCAGCACGGCTTGACATCAGTTGGAGCGGTGGGGGTGGGAGTGGGGCAATTGTGGTGGCGGCTGTAGGACTCCCGCCTTCCTCCGAGCCGGCGGGAAGCTTGACGGAGGTTTTGCGGAAAAGCGGGAGCTCTATAGCCGCTCGACAGCGCTGAGCTGTTCTTTTCCACCATAAGGTAGCGAACCAGCTATTGCGAGCGATGTCGGGGGAGAAGCCGGTCGATTCGTCATATTGGTGCGAACCCCGTGAGACGCCCGGTAGAATCTCGCAGGTGGTTGCCCGACTGAGAGCCTGAACGGCGCCCCCCGGCGGGGTGCACGCATGGCCCGCCGTGTTCAGGGCAATGGAGGGGAGATGCGGGTTCACCCCGGAGTCGATGCTGGGCATGGTCGCCGCCGACGCTCTCGTCGTCGTCGAGGTTCGAGAAGTCGTGCCCCACCGGCACGCGCCCCAGAGCTGATGTCGGACGGGGAGCGGGCCATTTATGGGTCACAAACTCCGGCGTATAGCGCGGTAGGAGGTGGTATCCGCTGACCCGGACAACCCAAAAACCCATTAGATACCAGGCCCTACCAGTTCCTACTGTCTGTATGGACTGACTCGTAATGCGCAGGTCAGGAGTTCGATTCTCCTCCCGGGCTCCAAAAGCCGTTGAGATTGCAGTGATCTGAGAGCCTTGGCGCCTGGTCGCTGAGGTGCCCGGGCCACTTATGGGCCACAAACTGGCTCGATTTTGAACAGCTCGAGGTGGAGATGGGAACCGATCTCCGGGTGTGTCCACCTTCCTGGCCGGCTCCGGCTTGGGCAACCAATTGATCCAGAACTGCCGCCCGGGCCCTAAGGCTGCTGTTTGGCAGACAGCTTCCAGCGCACCCCACGGCACCTCGGATCAGATGTCACCAGATCATGCAGCAGTCCCGGGCGGACTGCTGCATGATCGGTGTCAGGTTGTGTTTGGGCTTGGTCGTTGGCGTGGTGGAACTCCCTGGGTCTAGTGGGGCCGAGCGACTCGGCAGGTTGCATCGGCGAGTAGCCTGGCGGTCATGGAGCTGACGTCGGTGATCGAGACCCGTCCTGGGGTGCGAAGCGGCAAGCCATGTTTTGTTGGGACGCGGATAGCAGTTTATGACGTCTTGGATTATCTGGCATCGGGCATGACCGTCGATGAGATCGTCACAGATTTTCCCGAGTTGACGGCAGACCATGTTCGGGCTGCGATCGAGTTCGCTGCGATGCGTGAGCGGCGGCTCGCCACCCCGGCGTGAGGCTGCTGCTCGACCAGAACCTGTCCCGACACCTTGTTCGTCAGCTCGCTGTCGAGTTCCCTGGTAGCGAGCACGTCACCGGCGTTGGTCTCGACACGGCGACCGATGTCGAGATCTGGGAGTACGCGGCGGACCAAGGGTTTGTCATCGTGTCGAAGGACTCTGATTTCCGGCAGCTCGCGTTTCTGAACGGGCCGCCCCCGAAGGTCGTTTGGTTGCGGCTCGGCAACGTGTCCACGCTGGACATTCTCCAGACACTGCGCCGCCATCAAAATGCGATTGCTGCCTTTTCGGACGCTGCCGATGAGGCACTACTCGTTGTTCCATCCACCTGACAGTTCAATCCCGTTCCGCCCGTCCCACAGACGACCCCGGCGGGGTCGAGCGTGTCCGGATCGCCTGTCAGCGATAACACCAGCGCGCGGACAGCAGCGCGTTCCATCGGAACGAGACGACGACCATCACGCAGATCGCCGGGTGGGCGGGCTGTCCCAAACCCAGGCCCCCATACTCACCTCAGCTGGCGGTCAACACCAGGTCATCGACGTGGATCGATCCACCTGCCGCAGACCACAATCAGTCCACATTCTCCGGCGTATGACGCGGTAGGAGGTGGTACCTGGTGTTAAGGACGACCCAAATATCGCTTGGTACCAGGCCCTACTAGTTCCTACGAAGCATCTGGCCTGACTCGTAATGAGCAGGGCAGGAGTTCGATTCTCCTCCCGGGCTCCAAGAACCGTTGCAATTGCAAGGGTTTTGAGATTTCTAGCCGTCGCTGGAGAAAGCCTGCGGGCCACTTTGAAGGTGGCCCGCTTATTTTGGGGTGCGACTCCGGGTCAGCCTGAGAACCCAGTCACTGTCAGCGATGCCGCTTGGCCGCGAGCTTGAGTGCGTCGGCGGGCGACTGTTCGGTCGTTCTAGCTCGACGGTCAGCGATTGCTTGACCTCGTTTGGTGTGCCAACTGTGTCGTTGTGACTCCGGGAGGCCGCGAGCGGCGATTCGGTCGAGGTGCTGGACAGCCCTGCTGGAACGGACGTCCTCGATCTCGCCGAGGAGTTCTCGGACGGTCATTGGGTCGATCAAGCGACTGAAGACAAGCGTGTCGACGAACTCGATGTCCTTTTCCGGCCGGCGATTAGCTTTGCAGCGGCCAGGTCGTGCGGGTCCAAGCACCAGCCAGTTGCTCCAGAACTCGGATCGACCTCTGGGATCAGCCGGTCAAACCAACACTTCTCCAGCGCCGACGTGTCGATCGAGATCCCGTCGACGTGAAAGCCGAAGGACTCTTGGAAGCGGGAGTCCTGTGCAAGGGAACCGTCAAGGTGGTCTGATAGCCGTTAGACCTCGGCGCGGTCGGCCGCCACCGGCATGATGTCTACCTCAGCCGACATCATGAGGCTGGGATCAAGAATCGTTGCCGAATACGAGGCGAGAATGGACTGGGAGCCCATGATGACAATGGCCCCGCTGGCACCCTCGGAGCGGAGCACTTCTCGGGCCGCCCGGATGCTGTGGTGAAATTGTTCGAGGTTCATCGCTGCAGCCCGTGAACCGCCCGTCGACGTTCGTCATCGGTGAGAACGCCGGCAAACGGTGAGCTCTGGCGGAGATCTCGTGCGAACTGATCGACCGAAGTGAGAAGTGAGCAGACCGGGCCGGGTCCCAGTTCCAGTAGCGACTCCCAAACGTCAACCCACGGCTGTTCGTGCTGGCCGATCAATCGCATTTCCTTAAGGTTCTCCCGCGCTTTGGCGATCACTCGCTCTGGGTTGCGTCGAAGCCGCTCGGCCACCGCCGAGCTGAGCGCCAGTGATCGACGCTCTTCAAACGTCATGGTCGGCACGGCAGCAAGATCGAAGTGCATAGCGCGCATGACCCTGGACAGAGTGTCGGTCCTTGGGCTGACGCGATCGCGCTCGTAAGTGTTGATCCGCTCCCTGGACGTCGCTGCCAGTTCGGCCAATTGCCCCTGCGACAGGCCGAGTTCCCGGCGACGAGAAGCGATCAAGTCGGCAGCACTCATTCGTTCAGTGTATCTGAACCGATACGGGCTGGCGAGCACGTCGAGGAACTGGTCTCGGCCATGGCGGCTTCGGCTGCTCTCATCCGCAGCGAAGGCGGGGGAGCGGGCCACTTACGGGCCACAAAAACTCCGGCGTATGACGCGGTAGGAGGCACGTCACCGACGTTGGTCTCGACACGGCGAGCGATGCCGAGACCTTGGACGACGCGGCGGACGTGCGAGTCAGCTGGGGGAGTCCGAGTGCAGCTTCAGATCGGTGTGTCGTGCCAGCGCGAGGAAGTCGGCGTCGGCGTGGAGGATCTCGGCATCGACGCGTGCGGCGACTGCGTCGATGAGGCAATCGATGAGCTTGCGGACGGTCTCACCGCTGGCACGGCACGTCCGGTGCATGAACGCAGCGGTCTCGTAGTCAGCGGGAGTTGTGGGAACCATCGTCGCTCGTGCCAGCAGTCGGCGTAGCTGGATCAGGTGGTGCTCGCTGCGAGCGCCGGCAAGGACCTCCATCGACACGACGTCACATATCGCCAGGTCCGCATCGACCGGGCCTGATCGATGCCGAGCGGCTCGCCTGCCACGTGGCGCAGAGCAAGGTTGACCGCTGTACACCTACGTGCGGTCAAGCGTCGGGTGGGTTTCGACCATGATCGGCTGCACGGCGGAGCGCTCCATCGAGCAGCTCCGACCACTGGGCGATGATCGGTGAGCGGCGTCGCCGGTCGTCGCCGAGCAGGTTTGCCAGCCCGAGGCCGCGTGCCATGTCGATCGTCGCTTGGATCAGTGGGCGCACCCCCGGGTTCTGATCGTCGACGCCGAGCAGTTGCACCGTCGCCCCGTACACCTGTCGGCCGACGCGGGTCTCCAGGGTGACGACCCGCTTGCGCAGCTGAGGCTCGGCCGCGGACGCCACCCACAGCGCAAGCGCCGCATGAAACAGCTCGCCGGTGTGCATGTCTACGACCATCTCGACCACGCGCTGGGTCGAGATGGTCTCGTCGCCCTGGGCCTCGATGTAGCGGTGGATCTCCAGGGCCCGGGCCTCGGTCATGTGTTCGACCGCAGCGACGAACAGATCCTCGCGGGTGGGAAAATGGTGCTGCGCCGCGCCGCGGGACACCCCGGCCCGCTCCGCAACAACCGTGACGGTGCTTCCCGACCAGCCCACCTCGGCGAGGCAGCCGACGGCCGCCTCCAGCAACGCAAGGCGGGTCGCCCGGCTTCGATCCTGCTGGGGGCCCTTCACCGGTGGTTCGGTGGTGGTCACTCTGCCCAGCGCGGCGGTCGGCGTTCCATGAACGACGCGATGCCCTCTTGTGCATCCTCGGACGAGAAAAGCGTTGCCGACATCTCGATCAGGCGCTCGGCATCGGAGTCGAACGTCGTGAGCATCGCGTGGGTGGTGAGCTGTTTCGAGGCGGCCAAGCCCTGGGCCGAGCACCTTCGGAACGAGGCTGCAAGCTCGGCCACGGCCGCATCGGGGTCCTCCGCCGTGATCGTGACCAGACCGATTCGTTCTGCCTCGGCTGCATCGAAGCGATCGCCGGTGAGGTAGTAGCGCGACGCCGCGCGGTCGGTCAGACGCGGCAACACCGTGAGCGAGATGACCGCCGGGGACAGCCCCAGGCGGGCCTCGGTCAGCGCAAAGCTTGAGGTGAGCCCGGCGACGGTGAGGTCGCACGCCGCAAACAGTCCTAGCCCGCCCGCACGAACGTTGCCGTCCACTTTCGCCACCACCGGTTTGTCCAGCTCGATGATCTGGCGCAACAGCGCAACCAGACGTGCCACGCCCTTTGCCGGGCCGCCCTCGCGGGCTCCTTCGGCCAGGTCGGCCCCCGCGCAGAACGTGTTGCCGGTGTGGGTGAGCACCACGGCGCGCACCGCATCGTCGGCCTCGACGTCGCGGAGGTGGGCGGCGAGTTCCCCGACCAACCGCGAGCTCAGCGCGTTGCGGTTCTCCGGCGAATCCAACGTGAGCGTTGCGATCCTGTCGTTATCGGAGCGGAGGACGACCGGCGAGTCTGCGGTGGGTGGGGTGGTGGGTGATGCGGTGGTCATCAGTACGACTTCGGCAGGTCGAGGCTGTGCTGTGCGATGAAGTTGAGGATCATCTCACGGCTCACCGGGGCGATACGCGACAGCTTGGACGCCGCGATGAGCGCTCCGAGGCCGTACTCGCTGGCCAGGCCGTTGCCCCCAGGGTTTGCACCGCCTGGTCGACGGCGCGGGTTCCGGCCTCACCGGCGGCGTACTTGGCCATGTTGGCCGCCTCGCCTGCACCCATGTGGTCGCCCTGGTCGTACAGGGTGGCCGCCTTCTGCATCATGAGCTTTGCCAGTTGGACCTCGATGTGGGCCTGGGCGAGCGGGTGCGCAACACCCTGATGCGACCCGATCGGTTTGTCCCTCCACACGACGCGTTCCTTCGCGTAGTTGACAGCGATGTTGAGCGCGTAACGCGCCATGCCGATCGCAAACGACGATGCCATGATGCGCTCGGGGTTGAGCCCGGCAAACAGCTGGTCGATCGCAGCGTCCTCGGAGCCGACGAGCGCGTCCGATGGCAGGCGGACGTCATCGATGAACACGGTGAACTGGTGATCGGCGCTGATCATGTCCATCTCGATCTTGGTGTACTCCAGCCCGGTGCTGTCGGTGGGGACGACGAAGAGCACCGGCTTCAGCGCCGGTGGCGGAGTCTTCGGTGCGGGCCACGACCAACACGTTCTGGGCGACGTCGACGCCGGAGATGTAGGTCTTGCGCCCGCTGAGAACCCAGTCGTCGCCGTCGCGCCGTGCGGTGGTGGTGATGCGATGCGAGTTCGATCCGGCGTCGGACTCGGTGATGGCGAAGGCCATGATCTCGGATCCGTCGGCCAGGCCCGGAAGCCAACGGTCCTTCTGGGAATCGGTCCCGTATTTCGCAATGACCGTGCCGCAGATCGCCGGCGAGACCACCATCATCAGCAGGCCGCAACCTGCGGTACCCAGTTCCTCCTCGACGATCGCCAGCTCGTACATGCCGCCGCCACCGCCGCCGTACTCGGTGGGCAGGTTGACCCCCAGGTAGCCGAGCTTGCCCGCCTCGGCGTACAGCTCGGCCATGTCGCCACCGGAGCGGGCCTTGCCGACCATGTACTCGTAGCCATAGGCGGCGCCCAACTGGGCCACCGCCTCGCGAAGCGCGAGTTGCTCGGGGGTTTCGGTAAAGCTCATGTGTCCTCCTCGGTGACGACGGCGAGCACGGCGCCCACCTCAACCTGTTGTCCTTCGGTGACGTGCAGTTCGGCGACCGTGCCGGTGACCGGCGCAGTGACCTGGTGTTGCATCTTCATTGCCTCCAGCCACAACAGCGGCTGTCCGGCGCCGACCTGGTCGCCCTCGGCGACGGCGATCCGCACGATCGAGCCGGGCATGGGCGCCAGCAGCGACCCGGGCGCCGTGTGGTCCTCTGCGCTCGGAAACCGGCTGAGCAGTTCCAACGCCACCGGACCGAGCGGCGAGTCGATGGACACGAGGCGGTCGTAGGTAGCGACCTCGAAGCGGCGTTGCACGCCGTTCGTGCGGAGCACCACCCGATCCGGCTCCATCGAAACCAGCTGCACATCGTCGTGACCGACGGCCAGCAGGCCGTCGCGGGAGATCCGGTAGGACACCTCGATCGTGTCGGTCCCCCCGGCGTCCGGCCCGCCCACTCGACGGAACGACTTCTGCTGGGGTTGCGACACGATGTTGCGCCAGCCGCTCGGCAACCCACCAAGCACCGTCGCGTCGCGCCTGTTCCGCGCAGCCAGCGCGAGGGCTGCGGCGAGCGCAGCGACCGAGGTGGCCTCCTCGTCGGCGAGCGGCCCGCTGAGCACCTCGAGCCCGTGACGGTCGAGAAACGCCGTGTCGGTGTCGCCGGCCTGGAAGGACGGGTGTTCGAGGATGCGAACGAGCAACGCCCGGTTGGTGCCGACGCCGTGAATCCTGGAGTTGCGCAGCGCTGTGGCCAAGCGGCGCGTCGCCTCGGCTCGGGTGGGCGCCCAGGCGATCAGCTTGGCCAGCATCGGGTCGTAGTGGGTACCGACGACGGAGCCGTCGGCCACCCCGCTGTCGAGCCGAATCCCCGAACCGGCACCGGCCTCGAAGCCGGGCGGCAGGTCGAACTCGGAGGCGACGCCCGGCACGGAGAAGCGATGCAGCGTGCCGCTCTGGGGCTGCCAGCTGTTCGCCGGGTCCTCTGCGTACAGGCGCACCTCGATGGCGTGCCCGCCGGTGGGCGGGGGATGCTCGTCGAGGGTGCCCCCTTCGGCCAGGTGAAGTTGAAGTGCGACGAGGTCGGTTCCCGTGGTCGCCTCGGTGACCGGGTGCTCCACCTGGAGCCGGGTGTTCATCTCCAGGAAGTAGAACGCTCCCGACTCGTCAGCGAGGAACTCGACGGTGCCGGCGCCGACGTAACCGATCGCAGCGGTGGCGGCGCTCGACGCCTCGAAGAGCCGGTCGCGCATGCCATCGACGCGCTCCACCAGCGGTGACGGCGCTTCCTCCACGATCTTCTGGTGGCGCCGTTGGATCGAGCACTCCCGTTCGCCGACCGCCCAGATCGTGCCGTGTTGGTCGGCCATCACCTGCACCTCGATGTGGCGCCCGGTCTTGAGGTAGGGCTCGCAGAAGACCGTCGGGTCGCCGAACGCAGACGCGGCTTCGGCGGAGGCGAGCTCGAGCTCGTCGGCCAGCGACGCCAAGTCGGTCACGATCCTCATCCCGCGTCCGCCGCCCCCCGACGACGCCTTGATGAGCACGGGAAGGTGCGCTTCGGTGATCGCGTCGGGATCGATCCGGTCGAGCACGGGGACGCCCGCCTCCGCCATTAGCGCCTTCGACTCGATCTTGGATCCCATCGTGTCGATCGACTCGGGCGGTGGGCCGATCCAGGTGAGGCCGGCATCGATCACCTGGCGGGCAAACGATGCGTTCTCGCTGAGGAAGCCGTAGCCCGGATGCACGGCGTCGGCGCCGCAGCGCCGGGCGGCCTCGATGATCAGCTCGGCCCGCAGGTAGGTGTCGGTTGCGCTGTCGCCGGGCAGCCGCACCGCAGCGTCCGCCTCGGCGACGAAGGGCTCGTTGGCATCGGCATCGGAGAACACCGCAACGGTGAAGATGCCCAGGTCTCGGCAGGTGCGGAACACCCGACGGGCGATCTCGCCGCGGTTGGCGACCAGCACTGAGGTGATCATCGTTGGGCCCTCGAATCGGCGGAGTAGTGGGCGTGCGAAGTGAAGAGTTCTGAGGAGGTCACCGGATCACATCCTGAACGTGCCGAAGCCGTCGGCCCCTTGAACGGGCGCCGAGTGGATGGCCGAGAGCGCCAACCCCAGCACGGTGCGGGTGTCCCGCGGGTCGATGATCCCGTCGTCGAGCAGCCGGCCGGACAGAAACTTGGCCGTCGATTCGGCCTCGATCTGCGCCTCGATCATCTCCTTCATGGCGGCGTCGGCGTCCTCGTCGTAGGGGTTGCCTCGGGACTCGGCCGACTGCCGGGCGACGATCGAGATCACCCCGGCGAGCTGTTGGGGGCCCATCACCGCCGACTTTGCGTTTGGCCAGCTGAACAGGAAGCGGGGCTCGAAGGCCCGCCCGCACATGCCGTAGTTGCCGGCGCCGTAGGACGACGCCATCACCAGGGTGATGTGGGGCACCTTCGAGTTGGCGACGGCGTTCACCATCATCGCCCCGTGCTTGATGATGCCGCCCCGCTCGTACTCCTCGCCGACCATGTATCCGGTGGTGTTCTGAAGGAAGATCAGCGGCGTGTTGATCTGGTTGGCCAGCTGGATGAACTGGGCGGCCTTCTGTGCCTCCTCGCTGAAGAGCACCCCTCGTGCGTTGGCCAGAATGCCGATGGGATAGCCATGGAGTTGCGCCCATCCGGTGACCAGCGACGAACCGTAGAGCGGCTTGAACTCGTCGAAGTCCGACCCGTCGACGACGCGGGCGATCACCTCTCGGGGGTCGAACGGCATCTTGGGGTCGGTCGGCACCAGGCCGAGCAGTTCATCCTCGTCGTAGCGTGGTGGGGAGACAGCCTGGCGTGGGGCCGGACCGTGCTTGTCCCAGTTCAGGCGAGCGACGATGCGTCGGCCGAGCCGGATGGCGTCGTGTTCGTCGACGGCGAAGTAGTCGGCGAGGCCCGAGGTGCGTGCGTGCATGTCGGCGCCCCCGAGCGACTCGTCGTCGGAGTCCTCGCCGGTCGCCATCTTCACCAGCGGCGGGCCGGCCAGGAACACCTTGGAGCGCTCCTTGATCATCACGACGTAGTCCGACATGCCCGGGACGTACGCCCCGCCGGCCGTGGAGTTGCCGAACACCAGGGAGACGACCGGGATGCCCGCCGCCGAGAGCCGGGTGAGGTCGCGGAACATGGCCCCGCCGGGGATGAAGATCTCCTTCTGGGTCGGAAGGTCCGCGCCGCCGGACTCGGTCAGGTTGATCATCGGCAACCGGTTGGTCAGCGCGATCTCGTTGGCCCGCAGCACCTTCTTGAGGGTCCACGGGTTGCTCGCCCCGCCCCGCACGGTGGGATCGCTGGCGCTGATCATGCATTCGACGCCCGAGACGACACCGATGCCCGTCACCACGCTGGCCCCGACGGCGAAGTCGCTGCCCCATGCGGCGAGCCCCGACAGTTCCATGAACGGCGAGTCCTCGTCCAACAACAGCTCGATGCGTTCGCGAACCGGCAACTTGCCGCGGTTCCGGTGGCGCTCGGTGTATTTGGCGCCGCCCCCGCCGACCGCGGTGGCGTGCTCGGCGTCGAGGTCGGCAACCTGATCGAGCAGGGATTGCCGGTTGGCAGCGAAGTCCTCGCTGGTGGTGTCGAGGGAGGACGTCAGCCTGGTCATGAGGTGTACCCCAGCAGCTTGCCGGCCAAGCCGGTCATGATTTCGTTGGTGCCACCGCCGATGCCAAGGATTCGCATGTCGCGGTAGTGGCGCTCCACTTCGGATTCGGTCATGTATCCCATTCCCCCATGAAGTTGCACCGCCTGATCGACCACCCACTCGCCCGCCTCGACGGCGGTGTTCTTGGCGAAGCACACCTCGGCGATCAGGTCGGCTTCCCCCCGGGCATGCCGGGCGGCCACGTCACGGGTATACACCCTGGCCACATCGATGCGTCGGGCCATGTTGGTCAGGGTGTGTTGCACGGTCTGACGCGAGATCAGTGGTCGGCCGAACGTCTCCCGGGCTCGGCACCACTCGACGGTGATGTCGAGTGCCCGCTGCGCCGCCGCATAGGCCTGCACCGCCAGGGAGATCCGTTCGTCGACGAAGTTGTCGGCGATCTGGCCGAACCCGCCGCCCTCGGCGCCGACAAGGTTGGCGACCGGCACCCGACAGTCCACATACGACAGCTCGGCGGTGTCCGAGCATCGCCACCCCATCTTGTCGAGCTGGCGGGTCACCTCGAACCCCTCGGTGTCGGTGTCGACGACGACGAGCGAGATCCCGTGAGCCCCGTCGCCGCCCGTGCGCACCGCAGTGGTGATGTAGTCCGCCCGGACACCGGAGGTGATGAACGTTTTCGCCCCGTTGAGGACGAAGTGATCGCCGTCGCGAACCGCCGAGGTTCGGATGCCGGCAACGTCGGAGCCGGTGCCGGGTTCGGTGATCGCCAGCGACCCGATTGCCGTCCCGGCCAGCGTCGGGCGAACCCAACGGTCCACCTGGTACGGGTCCCCGGCCTTGGCGATGTGGGGCGCCGAGATGCCGGCGGTGAAGAGCGAAGCGATCAGGCCCCCGGACACGCCGGCGTAGTGCATCTCCTCCACCATCGTCACCACGTCGACGATGTCCCCACCGCCGCCGCCAACCCGGTCGGGGAAGCCGAGGCCGATCAGGCCGAGATCCCCGGCGAGGCGGTGCAGCGAGCGAGGTAGCTCCCCGTCTCGTTCCCAGTCGCCGAGGTGATCGAGGATCTCACGTTCGACAAAGCGGCGAACCGTCCGTCGCAGCTCGTGGCGCTCAGGGGTGTCAAACGGGTTGGCGCCGTTGGGGTCGGGTGTGCTCACAGCAGTACCTCTGGGATCGAAACGTGACGTGAACGAAGCCATTCGCCTAGGGCTTTGGCCTGGGGGTCGAACCTTGCGTTCGAGGAGACGCCCTCGCCGAGGATGTCGTCGACCAAAAGTTCACCGCCCGCAGGTTGGCAAATACGTGGCGGGTGACGTTCAGGCCGGCCGTTTCCGGGAGCAGTTCCTTCAGCCGGTCGACCGTCAGCGTCGTGACGAGCCAGGCCCACTCGGTATCGGTGCGGACCCAGACGCCGATGTTGGCCGAACCGCCCTTGTCCCCGCTGCGGGCGAGGGCGATCGTGCCCAGGGGAAGCTCCCGCGACGGCGCGTCGGGCTGCAGCGCTTCGTCGAGTTTGGGTGCGACGAAGGTGTGCTCGACGGGCTGAAGGTCGGCCACGGTCGTTGGCGCCGCAACTGCGTGGCGGATGCCGTCTGCGGTGACTGCGACGTGGTCGACGTCGTTCGCATCGAGGTACGCCGCAGTGAAGACGCCATAGGGCGACCCGTTCGATGGGGGCGCCGTCACGTTGAATCCGGGGTAGCTGGCGAGCGCCAACTCGATGGCCGCTCCGGAGAAGGCTCGCCCGACAACTTCGGGGTCGTCGCTGCGAACCACACACTGCAGCAGCGCGCTGGCCTCCTGCTCGGTCGCCGCGTTCGGGTGATCGGTGCGGGCGAGGGTCCATTTCATGTCAGCGTCGACCGCATCGGCCATCTGGGCTTTCACGAGCGCTGCCTTGGCCTCGATGTCGAGGCCGGTCAATACGAAGACCACCTCGTTGCGGTGTCCACCCAGGGTATTGAGCCCCACCTTGAGCGTGGACGGGGGCGGTTCGCCGACTGCGCCGCTGAGCCGCACCCGGTCCGGTCCGTCGTCACCGAGCTGGATCGTGTCGAACCGTGTCGTCACATCGGGCCCCGCATAGCGGGCACCGCCGATCTCGTAGAGCAGCTGCGCAGTGACCGTGTCGCGGGTGACTGCACCACCGGTGCCGTCGTGCTTGGTGATCACGCTGGAGCCGTCCTCGAAGACCTCGGCGATCGGGAATCCCGGATGCAACAGATCGGCGATCTCGGTGAACCGCGCGAAGTTGCCCCCGGTCGCCTGGGTACCGCATTCGATGACGTGTCCGGCCGCAACCGCGCCGGCCAAGGGGTCGAGGTCATCGATCGACCAACCGAAGTGGGCCACCGCCGGGCCCACCACCAGCGACGCGTCGGTGACGCGGCCGGTCACGACCACGTCGGCCCCGTGGTTGAGTCCCAAAGGCACCCAGGTAGGCGTTGGCGGCAAGCGGAGAGCCGTACCCAAGCTCGTCCGCACGGGGCAACAGATCGTCGCCCTCCACGTGAGTGATGTGGGCCGACACGCCGATGATGCCGGAGAGCTCGCGCAGCCGGTCGGCCAGTCCTGCCGGGTTGAGGCCGCCGGCGTTGACGACGATCTTCACGCCGGCGTCCATCGCCAGGCCCAGGCAGTCCTCCATCTGCCGCACGAACGTGCCTGCGTACCCGCGGCTGGGATCCTTCAGTCGGCCCATCGCAAGGATCAACATGGTGAGCTCGGCCAGGTAGTCGCCGGTCAGCACGTCGATGTGCCCGCCGGTCACCATCTCACGGACCGCGTCGAACCGGTCGCCGTAGAAGCCCGATGCGTTGGCGATCCTCAGTGGCCCCGTGCTCATCAGTCGTTCCCCTCGCACCCCACCGGTCAGCCGTCGTGGCTCCCAGCAGCCTCGCGCGGAGTCCAAAAACAAACAAGCAGCATTGCTTTATTTGCCGAAGACGGGCCTGGAGGTCCTCGGTCGACGGCCGTGCAGACCTTCGAGCCGTCGATTTCGAGAACGGGAAGGGCGCTACGTGGCGACCGAACCGAGGTCGGCGAACCCGCTGGGGTCGTGGCGACCGATGGAGCCGTGCTCCAACATGCCCCATCCCACGGCGCCGTCGCAGGTGGCGCGTGCGACGTGGTCGGTCACCCCGAACGGAATCCGGTCTGCGACCGAGGGTTCGGAGAGGTCGTAGGTGAGACGTTCGGAGAAGCTCGGGCCGTTCCACTGGCCGTGGACCCAGTCGGCATCGCCGCCGTAGCCGCCACCGACGTGGATGTGTGCGCCGAGCAGCGTGTCGACTTCGAGGGTGAGCGGGCCGTCTGCGGTCGTCAGCTCGATCACGGCGTGTTCGGGGTGCCTCGTGCCGGGCGTGTAGGTGATGTCGACCCGCGGCCAGCCCAACTGTTCGATTCGGCCGTCGGCCCAGATTCTGGTGGCGTCGTTGAGGATGCGAAAGCCGTCGGGCTGCTCCTGGACGATCACGACGATCGCAAAGTCGTCGAACCGCAACGGCACATAGAGCCAATGGAGGCTTGGATCCTGATCGGCCGGTTTGCCGGCGGGTTCGGCCTCGCCAACCGGGCGGATGCCCCACGACCGGTCGCGGGTGCCGACCCAGGTGGCGGGGTCGACTGCGTACTCGTCGCCGTCGATGGCGAGCGTTCCCTGCCACGTCCCCACCTGGGCGAAGCGGCAGGCGTCAAGGATGGCCTTGCGGCCAATGCGCATGACGTGGGCCGGCTCGTCGACCGGTACGAACGAGCCCTCCCACGTCAGGTCGAACGAGAGGCCCAGCGACGGGTCGTCGCAGATCAGCCTCAGGCTGCGCAGCGGTTCGATGACCTCGATGCGGTAGGCGCCGACGCGTTGGTCGAGGCGGTCATCGCCGAGGGCGTCGGAGAAGTGGACGGCGCTCTGCTGGTCGCCGCGTCGCAGCAAAGCGAACGCGTCGGTGATCCCGAGGTTCGGATACACGCCGAACCCGGTGATCAGAAACAGCTCGTCGGTGCGATTGTGGGCGTTGAAGTAGCTGCGGTCGTAGGCGTTGCGGTCGGTGCTGGCGACGTGCGCCAGCGACAGCGGCACCTGGTGCAGCGGGTATTCGTCAAGTGGGACGGGCATTGCGAGCTCCTCTGGGTGTGTGGTCGAAGGTGGTGCGCGCCTCGGCGACGAGGGCGGTGAGGGCGTCGTCGGTGATGCCGCCCGGGGTGCTGAGGGCCACGCGGTCAACGTCGTCACCGAAGCGGGCAACCAGCCGGGTGGCCACCTGCGCGGGATCGCCGCGGAGCACGACGGCGTCGAGCAGGTCGTCGTCGACCAGGGCGGCCATCTCGTCCCATCGTCCCTCGCGGGACAACGCCCGCAACTCGGGGTGGAGGTGGTCGCGGCCTTCGGTCTCAAGCACCGGGACATAGGCGGGGGTCGAGCCGTAGAAGGCGATCATCCAACGGGCTGCGGTGTCCGCATCGGCCTGGGCGACGGGGTCGGTGGCGCACGCCACGATGGCCTGCCCCACCACGGTGAGGTCGGACCGGGGTCGTCCGGCCGCCTCCAGCCCGGCCTGGATGCGGGGCAGGGTGACGTTGGCCAAATGCCGGTCCGAGGTGAAGGGGTGCACCAGCATTCCGTCGGCCACGGCCGTGGCCAGCCGGGTCATGGCCGGGCCGAGAGCGCCGAGCCAGATCGGCGGCGGGCCCGATGGCAGCGGCCCGGGTTCGAAGGCCGGGGTCATGAGGGTGTGGCTGGTGTGCTCGCCGACGTACCCCAACGGTTCACCGTTCTGCCACGTCCGGCCGATGGCGCGAATTGCCTCGACCCACTCGCGCATTCGACCCACCGGGCTGGACCACGTCGACCCGTAGCGCCGCTCGACGTGCGCCTTGATCTGGGTGCCGAGGCCGAGCGAGAAGCGGCCATCGCTGAGCTCTGCCAGGTCCCACGCCGTGTAAGCGAGGTGCATGGGCGAGCGAGGAAAGGCGATGGCCACGTTGGTGTAGAGGTGGCAGCCGGTGTCTGCAGCGAGGATCAAGGGCAGGAAGACGTCGTGGGGCCCCTCAAAGGTGAAGATGCCGTCGACACCGGCGGCGGCGAGGGCTTCGGCCCGGCTCGCCACCTCGTTGGGTTTGGCCATGAGCAGGGCATCGATCAGCACCGCCAGATCGTAGATGGCCCTGTTCCGTCGACCGACCCAACGGCCGCCCTCGCTCCCGGCCATGCCGAGTCGTGAAGCGGCCTGCCAGCGGTCAGGTTGACCGGTCAGGTGGTTGGGGGACGAGTTCTGCCAGGAGGGCCCGGACACGCTGGTCGATCTGGTCGCGGATGGGACGAACCGCGTCGACGCCCTGTCCGGCCGGATCATCGAGTTGCCAGTCGAGGTAGCGGGTGCCCGGGTAGAACGGACACTCGTCGCCGCACCCCATGGTGATCACGACGTTCGACGCATCGACCGCAGCGTCCTCGAGTCGCTTGGGTCGAGCGCCTGCTGCGAGCAGGTCGATCCCCAGCTCGGCCATGACCTCGACTACTGCGGGGTTGATCGATGCGGCCGGAGCGGTGCCGGCGGATCGGACGGTTACGGTGTCTCCGGCATGATGAGCGAGCAGAGCGGCTGCCATCTGCGAGCGGCCGGCGTTGTGGACGCAGACGAAGAGGACTTCGGGTGGGTGATCGGTCATGGAGGACTCCGGTAGGGGTAGAAGGGTTGGGTCAGCCCGAGGGCACCATCCAAGCCGTCTCCGCCCAAGGAGTAGAGGGCTTCCTCAATCGGCGTTGTGGACGGCTTTTGATGTGGAAGTATGCGCCGATGAACCGCACGGTTGCCATGGTGATTTGTCTCAGCCTGGTCGCGACGGGCGCATGCTCGGGCGATGGGGACGCTGAGGACTCCCCGGCCAATCGGCAGGGATCGTTCTCCTTGCTGAGCTACAACGTGGCCGGGCTGCCCGAGGGCCTCTCGCAGAGCAACCCTGAGGCCAACGCTCCCACCATTTCCAAGCTGCTTGGCGACTACGACGTCGTGGTCACCCAGGAGGACTTCGGCTTCTACACCGATGTGTTGCGCGCCGATGCGCCTCAGAGGAACATGTCGACGCCCCACCCCGGGCCCGGAGCGCTCAACCCGATCGAGCGGGGCAGCGCCATCACCGGCGATGGGCTGAACGTGATGTCCAACTTCCGACTCATCCCGCCGGATCTTGATCGGGTGCCTTGGACGAACTGCGGTGAAGCTGCGGCCGACTGCCTGGCGTTGAAAGGTTTTGCCAAGACAACGATGGAGCTCGAATCCGATCCAGAGCAGGCCGTCGGTGGCGAGGGCGCCGAGGGCGAGGCCGGGGGCGGGGGTGATCAAAGCGGCGGCGAGTCCATCGCCGTCGACCTGTATACGTTGCACCTCGAGGCCGGCGGCGAGGACGATGCCTTACGCGCCGAGGACCTCGACCTGCTGGCGAGCTATCTGGAGGAACATTCGACGGACCGGCCGGTGATCATCGGAGGTGACTGGAACCTGCACACCGATGAGGAGCCCGATGCCACGCAGTACGCGGAGTTTCTCGCCGAGACCGGGTTGCGAGACGTCTGCTCCACCGTCGAGTGTGGCGACGATGTCGACGTCATCGACAAGGTGGCGTACCGCTCATCGAACCGCATCACGTTGACGCCTACCTCCCACAGCTTCGAGCGCGATCGCTTTGTTGATCCCGACGGCGAACCGCTGAGCGACCACGACCCATTGAGCGTCGACTTCGACTGGGAGATGCAGCCGGGCGGCTGAGCGCTCCAGGTGGCACGGTGTGCCTCGTCTGGGTGCGATCGGACACCAGCTGGGGACCATCCTCGGAGAGGTTGTCGACCCGCCGGTCGCACCGCGATCGGTTCAGGAGGCGGTGACCGGCTCCGCACGGATCACGATGTTGTCGAGGTACTTGCTCTCGCCCGTATTGAAGGCTCCTCCGCAGGTGATCAGCGTGAGGACGTGTTCGCCATGTGTTCGGAACAGCTCCGGTATCTGCAGATCGTCCTTATCCACCTGGAACCGATTGGTTGCGATGTAGCGGATGCGCTGATCATCGGCGTCGGTCACGACGATCTCGCTGCCCGTTTCGAGCTTTCGGAGGTCGAAGAACACGCCCCGAACATCGTTGAAGTCGACGTGGGCGGCGATCACCGCCGATCCGAAGAGTTCTCCAGGCTTGGCTCCGGGCCGGTACCAGCCCGCCCGGGTGGCGCCGGGCAACTCCATCGATCCATTGGGCTTTCGGCCCACAGCGACCACTTGAGCGTCCACTCCGAGAGCCGGAATCTCGAGTCGCACGGGGTCCGCCCCCTCGACGCGAAGTGCGGAGTGAGCGGCAGGCTCGGCGGTGACCTCGGAGGCCGGAACGGTCGCTGCGGCCTTCGGTTGGGGCGACTCGGCACCCACCAGGTCCGACCGCGGGGTTTCCGCCGAGCTGGCGAACGACCACCCGATGACGACGATCAGAAGCGACAGGGACGTCCCCAGCAGCAGGCGAGCCGGCAGATGCGTCATCGGCGCCCTTTCTGGGTGGCTGTCAGTCGGGTGTTGGTTGAGCGCACGGTACGCGAAAAACCGGTAGGGGAAGGACAGCCCACCCCTACCGGTTCTTGGCGAATTTCAGGTCTTCTAGCGGTTGCGGCCTGAGCGGACAAGGGCGAAGGACGAGACGCCGACACCGGACAGGGCCAGAGCGACCAGCGCAGCGATCAGGAGGGCGTTCGGGCCACCCTGAGCGGCGAGACCGGAGTTACCGCTCGGAACCGAGGTCGGAGCATCCGTTGCGGGGGCTGTGATGACCGCGTCGATCACGTGGATGATGCCGTTCGAGGCCTTGATGTCAGCGGTGATGACGGTTGCGCCGCCCACGACGAGCTTGTCCCCGTCGAGCTCAACGCTGACCGGGCCACCGAGCGTGTCGACGGTTCCACCCGCTGCTGCGATCGCAGCCTTGGAATCGACAGCGCCTGAGATCACGTGGAGCTTCAGGATCTTGGTGAGGTCACCGGAGGGATCGGCCAGAAGCGTGTCGAGGGTTCCCGCGGGGAGAGCGTCGAATGCAGCGTTCGTGGGAGCAAAGACGGTGAAGGGACCTTCGCCGGAGAGGGTATCGACGAGGTCCGCCTCGGTGACGGCCGTGACGAGAGTGGAAAGGTTTGGGTCCGCCGCGGCGATGTCAACGATGGTTCCCGGGTCGTTCTGAGCGCCAGCGGTAGTGCTGAATCCCAGGGTCATGAGGGCGGCACAGAACGTGGCCATCAACAGTTTTCTCATGTTCATTCTCCTGATCGGTGGTGAAGGGCCTGTGCCCGAGCGGAAAACTTACGCTTGGGCGCCTTTTCGTGCCAACTCGCGGTGAAGGGGGTTTCGACGCCATCGCCGGCCAGCCATCGGAAACCCATGGCAGGAAGTGCTTGGATGACGTGGCCTCGGGTGTGGCTATGGTCGAGTTCGCAACCGGTTCCCCCCAGCGCACACCACTTGGATGGAGTGACTCGTCATGAGCAGGTCAGGCGCTCGATCACCTCGAATCGGACCGGCGACCCGTCGCGTCGTTCCCTCCGCAGCAGCGATCGCAACCGTGTTGGCTGTCGTGTCGCTCGGATTGATGACGCACCCGGCGGGCGCCGACGAGATCTCGTGTGATGACATGCGGTGGACAGCGGTCTGGGCCGGTCCACCCTCGGACGCGTCGCGCACCGAGGACGTGAGCTCGATAGTCGATCCGTCTGCGAATCGGCTCGGCGGGGTGCGCAATTCGACCGTTCGTGCGATCGCCACGCCCAGCACCGGCGGGTCGGAAACCCGAGTTCACCTGTCCAACCGATTCGGGACTGCGCCCGTCACGTTCGATCGCGTCACGATCGGAGTGCAGACGACGGGGCCTGCGGTCGCCGCAGGGTCACTGGAAAAGGTGCGGTTCGACGGCGAGAAGGCGGTCACGGTGGCGGCCGGCGATGACGCCGTTTCCGATTCGGTGGCGTTCTCGTTCGAGTCCGGGCAGCCGATCGCCGTGAGCGTCTTCGTCGCCGGCGATGCCGCAATGCCCACCATCCACTACACCGCGCGCCAGGCGTCCTACCTGACACCTCCGAATGGCGGGGATCAAACGACCGACGTCGAAGGATCAAAGCTCAGCGAAAAGACGACCTCCCGCCCATTTCTGACCGGCATCGACGTCAGAACGACCGGGGATTTTGGAACCGTGGTGGCGCTCGGCGACTCCATCACCGACGGGTTTCAAGGGCAGGCGCCCGACGGTCGACCCGAAACCGTGGAGGGAATAGATCAGAACGTGCGTTACCCGGACTTTCTCGCCGAGCGGCTTCGGTCGGCCGGCAAACCCTTGGGCGTCATCAACGCTGGAATCAGCGGCAACCGCTTGCTCCGAGACGGCGCCGACGGAGGCAACATCGCCACGAACGGTCTCTCCACAGCCAGCCGAGTCGAGCAGGATGTTCTTGGTCGGGCCGGGGTGACGACAGTGATTCTTCTCGTAGGAATTAACGATCTGGGCAAGACCCCCAACGCCACGGCCGATGAGCTGATCTCCGGCTACGTCGAGATGATCCAGTCACTTCACCAGGCGGGCCTCAACGTCGTGCACGGCACCCTGACGCCCGTTGGGGGTTCAACCTCGTACGGCACGCCGGAGATTGAGGCCGAACGGCAGAAGGTGAACGCCTGGATCCGGTCGAACTCCCCGGCAGACGCCATCGTGGACTTCGACGCGGCGCTGCGGGATCCGGTGGATGCCACCCGGCTGGACCCCAGGTTTGATGGCGGCGATCACCTCCACATGAGCCCGGCCGGCAATCGGGCCATGGCCGAGGCGGTCGATCCGGGTGACCTTCGCCCGGCCGCCTGTGCAGCGACCGGCGCGACAGGTCGCACCGGAGCGGAGGAGGGGACCGGCACGGGAAAAGCGCCGTGGATCGCGGCGCTTGTCGCCGTCCTCCTCATCGCAGTGCTCGGCGCAGCGTTCATCGTCCACCGCCATGTCGCCCGAGAGCGGACCGGACCGTGAGCGGGCGGGTGCGCTGATAGGTCGGGATGGCCCTGAGGGTCGGATCGCCTGACCCAACGACGATCTGGGGCGGCGAAGCTGGCAGCCAGGCCTGGACCCATTAGGTTTGGCCGCACTTATTCCCCCCATCTGACAAGGGACCGCACTCCGCATGGCGCTGCACACTGATATTCCCACCGGAAAAGAGCTCGAGAAGCTGTTGACGGCCACCGCCGACCACTGTGTCTCGATCTACCTTCCGACCCACCGGATCACCCAGGAGACCGACCGTGATCGACTGGTGTTGCGTGACCTGACCCGTCAGGCGGTCGAGCAGCTCGAGGCGGCCGGCGCCGATGCCGACGCTGTGGCCGACATCGAGGCCGACCTGGCCCACCTGGCCGAGGACGACGACGAGTTCTGGGTCAACCAGGCCGACAGCCTGGCCATCTTCGCCAGCCCGGGTCGTTTCGAGACCCACCGCCTGCCCAACCACCTCACCGCAATGGTCGAGGTGTCGGACCGCTACCACATCACCCCGCTGCTGCGTGCGGTCACCTTCCCCCACGCGGCCTGGATCCTGGCGCTGTCCCAGGGGTCGGTCCGGCTGTTGGAGGCGGGCCCCTCAGGGAACCCCGAGGAGGTCCGGGTCGAGGACATGCCCAAGGATGCCATGCAGTCGTCGGGCAACAAGGTCGTCCGTGCCCGCGAGGCCGCCTACGCCCGCAAGGTGGACTCTGCGTTGCGCACGGTGCTGACCGGCTCGGACCTGCCGTTGATCCTGGCGGCGTCCCAGCCGATGGCCGCGCTGTACCGGTCGGTCAACACCTACCCCCACCTGGTCGAAGAGCGCGAGCACGGCAACCCCGAGACGAGCACCGACGCCGAGCTGGCGGACGCCGCACGGGCGATCCTCGACGACGTCTACGCCGATCAGGTCGCCGAGTTGGCGGACCGCTTTGGTGACCTCAGCGGGCAGGGGCGCACTGCGACCGACGTGTCCGACCTGGCCCGCCTCTCCACCTACGGCGCGGTCGACACGCTGCTCGTCGACATCGATGCCAGCGTCCCCGGCTCGATCGGCGACGACGGCGCGGTCACGCTGGCCGATGCCGACGATGCGGTGAACTACGGGGTGACCGACGAGATCGCGCGACGCGTCCTGCTCGCCGGCGGCACGGTGCTGGCGGTTCGCGCCGAGGACATTCCCGAGGGCGGCCCGGTGGCCGGCCTGTTGCGCTTCGTCGTCTAGCGGGCGTAGCGAGCCAGCCCTATGCACCCTGGTGATGTTGTTCCCGACGGCGCCGTCAGGCGATGTGACCGTGATTCAGCGACGCGGCGATGATCCCGCGTCACCTGGGCTGGTGTCGCCGCCGTAAGGTAGTGGTCGACTAGATAGACCCAGGAGGTCTCGCATGGATGACACAACGGCGTGTCGTTGGTGCCAGGGCCTGTCCGCAGGGACGGCGAGCAAGTGCTCCCGTTGCGGAACATGGCTCCGGCGTCACAGCTATCACCGCACCGCCCCCCGGCGCCGCGAAGGTCAACTGGTCTAGAGGAACTCAAGCGCTGAGCACCGACCCGGCCGTCTGGGAATCCCCAGGCGAACGGGTCGGTGTGTCGCGCCCGACAAGTTAGGGTCTGGCATCGCCGATCAAGCCACCTTTGCCGACGACGCCATGGAGTACGCGGACAGCCTGTACTCGGCGGCCATGCGGATGACCCGCAACCCTGCCGACGCCGAGGATCTGCTGCAGGAGACGCTCCTGAAGGGCTATCGGGCCTACGGCCGTTTCGAGGCCGGCACCAACCTGCGCGCATGGCTCTTCCGCATTCTGACCAACACGTTCATCAACTCCTACCGGTCCAAGCAGCGTCGCCCCGACGAGTCCGACCTGGCCGACGTGGAAGACCTGTTCCTGTATCGCCGTCTCGGTGGACTGGAGATGGCTCGGCGGGGGCGCTCAGCCGAGGACGAGCTGATGGACCTGTTCACCGAGGGTGAGGTGACCGACGCGTTGGAGGCGCTGCCGGACCATTTTCGGGTGCCGGTGTTGCTCGCCGACGTCGAGGGTTTCTCCTACAAGGAGATCGCCGAGATCCTCGACATTCCCATCGGCACGGTGATGAGTCGGCTGCACCGTGGAAGAAAGGCGTTGCAGAAGTCGTTACACACGTTTGGAGTCGAGCGCGGCTTGGCCGACCCCGACCCCGACGACACCAAGGCATCCGCCCCGACGACCGCACCGAGTGCACCATGACCAGCCCCAACGCTGAACCGTTCAACGCACAAGCATCCGGCGCCGAAGAGGTAACCGTCGGGTCCCAGCCTGTAGCTCATCGGCACGGGGGATCGGACAACCCCTGCCAGAGCGCGCTCGACGGCCTGTACCAATACGTCGACGGCGAGATGTCCGAGGAGGGCCGCCTTCAGCTGGAGATGCACCTGCGCGACTGTGTCGGGTGCGAGAACGTCTTCGGTTTCGAGTTTCAGGTGAAGCGTCTGATCGCAACGCGCGGTCGAACCCGCTGTCCGGACGAGGTACGGGCCCGCCTGGTGACGGTGATCCAGACCTACGCCATCGAGACCCAACCCGATGCGTGAGCACTTCGGGACGTGGCACAGTTCGTCCCTCGCCCGGTTGGTCGGGGCGCCCCCGAGTGTTGCGGCAGTGCCAGGCCGATCTAGGATGGGACCATGCTCGCCTTGGAACACATCTGGCACTACTGGGTGGCCATCACTTTGGCGCTGTCGGCCATCTTGCTCGCCGTGAGCATCGTGGTTGGGTACATGCGTTCGGTGGTCAAGCCCCGCTACCCCGGCCCGCGGGACTGACCCGGCGCCGTCGGGGATGTCCTACGGTGGTCCCCACATGACCGAGGCAGTCGACTGGACCCTGGCTGCGAAGCTGGCGAAACGCGTGGCGGGCAACGATCCCCTCGAAGATTCCTATCGGTCGGGCACGTTGGCGGCCGACGTCGCCGAGTTCACGCCCCTGGCCCAGCAGCTCGTCGAAGCGGAGACCGGCTGGCCATCGGCTTCCGGGCCGGCCCGGGCGCGCGTGGTGGACCGCGGCGGTTGGGTGCAGGCCAATATCGGTTCGTTCCAGCGCCTGCTCGCCCCGCTTCTCGAGCGGATGGGCGAGACCATGACCGGGGCGTCTGCCTACGTGGCCCCTAAGGTGGCCGCCGCCGAGATGGGGCTGATCCTGGGTTGGATGTCACGTCGCGTGCTCGGCCAGTACGACCTGTTGGTGACCGAACCCGGCTCCGGTGCGACCGGTGAGGGTGCGGGCGAAGCCGACGACCAGGACGTGGTGTACCTGGTTGGGCCCAACCTGATGGCCCTGGAGCGCAAGTTCGGCTTTCCCCCTCGCGAGTTCCGCCTGTGGGTGTGCGTGCACGAGCTGACCCACCGGGCCCAGTTCACCGGTGTGCCCTGGCTGCGGCCCTACTTCCTCGAACAGGTTCAGCTGCTGCTGTCGGCGGCCGAGCCCGACCCCACCCGATTTCTCGCCGCACTGGGTCGCCTGGCGGAAGCGATCCGCACCGGTGTCAACCCGCTGGACGAGGGCGGCTTGTCGGCGCTGTTCGCCGGCCCCGAACAGCGGGCGGCCATGGACCGGCTGGCCGGGCTGATGAGCCTGCTCGAAGGCCACGGCGACATCGTGATGAACCGGGCGGCCGGCGATCGCATCCCATCCTCGGAACGGTTCCATGAGGTGCTATCGGCGCGGCGTAGCGCTGCGGGTCCGGCGGCGCTGATCCAGAAGCTGATGGGCATGGAGGCCAAGATGCGCCAGTATGAGGAGGGCGAGCGCTTCATCGAGACCATCGAAGCCGCCCATGGCCGGTCCGGGCTTGACCGGGCCTTCCAGTCGGCCGACACCGTGCCGACGCTGAGCGACATCCGCGACCCGGAGGCGTGGATGGCCCGCGTGGGGTTGGGGAAGCGGTCGATCGCCCGCAGGTGAACGCCGACCCGTGTGCGTGGGCGCCGTGAAGCTGAGGGATCACCACCTGGTTCAAGCCCTGCTCCCGAGGTGCACCTTTCCCGAGGTCGGGGCCTCGCTGCGTTGCGGATGGTCGGGAGGCGCCGACTCGACGGCGCTGGTCGTGCTGGCGATAGCCGCCGGTTGCCGGGTGGAGGCGGTCCACGTCGAGCACGGGCTGCGGTCGGGCAACGACGATCGCTCCCGGCTCGACGCGATGGCCGAGCGCCTGGGAATCGCCGTGCGCACCGAAACGGTGGAGGTTGCCCCCGGCCCCAACCTGGAGGCCAGGGCCCGGACAGCACGCAGGGGCATTCTCGGCCCGGATGCCGCCACCGGCCATACCGCCGACGACCAGGCCGAGGGGGTGCTGCTGGCGATGCTGCGCGGTGCCGGCCCGTGGGGGCTGGCGGGAATGCGCGACGGGCCCACCCACCCCCTGTTGGCGCTGCGTCGCTCCGACACCGAGGGGTTGTGCCGGTCGCTGGGGCTGATCACGGTGGAGGACCCGACCAACGCCTCGGCGGTGCACCGCCGCAACCGGGTGCGCAACGAAGTGATCGGTTTGCTCGGCGATGTCGCCGAGCGGGACCCGGTGCCTCAGCTGTGTCGCCTGGCGGCCCACCAGCGGGAGCTGGCCGACCTGCTCGATGCGCAGGCCGGCCAGGTCGACATCAGCGCACCCTCGGCGCTGGCGGGGCTCCCGCGTCCGGTGGCGGTCGCGGCGCTGCGTCGATGGTGGCGGGAGGCGACCGGCCTGGAGCATCCTCCCGACCACCGCGCGCTCGAGCGCATGCTGGCGGTGGCCGATCCGGGCGGCCCCCCAGGGGCCGACGTCGTCGCCGGATGGCGAGTGGCCCGCACCGCCGGTCGGATTCGGCTGGTTCGTGGCGGGCCGGACAGCTGAGCGCGGCGTAGGTCTCGCCGGGGGGCCGGCAGTAAGTTGCCCGGTGTGACCACACAACCCGATGGTGCCACCGGACCAGCCGACGCCGCAGCGCCTGCCAGCTCAAGTTCCGACCGTTTGAGCACCGATCGCCACATCGGACCGGTCCTGTTCAGCGCCGAGCAGTTGGCGCAGCGGATCGCACTGCTGGGGGCGCAGGTCACCGAGGACTACGAGGGGCGGGCGCCACTCCTCGTCGGCGTGCTGCGCGGCGCCTCGGTGTTCCTGACCGACCTGGTGCGGGCGATCGACCTGCCGGTGTCGATGGATTTCATCGCCGTGTCCAGTTACGGGTCGGCCACACAGACCTCCGGCGTGGTGCGCTTGGTCAAGGACCTCGACGAAGATCTGACCGACCGGCACGTCATCCTGGTCGAGGACATCGTCGACACCGGCCTCACGCTGCGTTACCTGCGCAAAAATCTGGGCGCCCGCGGCCCGGCCAGCCTCGAGGTGGCCACGTTGTTGGCCCGCCACTCGGCCGACGTGTCCGGCCAAAACGTCGGCTACGTCGGCTTCGAAATCCCCGATGACGCCTTCGTCATCGGCTACGGCCTCGACCTCAATCAGCGGTACCGCAACCTGGGCTACATCGCGACCTACGTCGAAGACGGCCAGTAGTTGAGCGCAGCAGTGAAGCTGAAGAAGCGTCGTCGCCAGGTGATCGTGGGCGGCGTGGTGTTGTTCGTGATCGCCGTGGCCGCCTTCGTGGCCGTCCGCGCGCTGGGCAGCGACCCCACCGAGCTTCGCTACGACGAGTTGATCGATCGGGTGAAGGACGACCGGGTTGAGAAAGCCACGCTCTACTCCTCCCAGGGGCGGGTGACCGGCACGTTGCGCGGCGGCGAGGAGTTCACCGCATCGGTCCCAACCGAAGGTTCCGACGGGCTGGCCCGATCGCTCACCCGCTCCGGCGCCGAGCTTGAGGTCGACACCGCTGCATCGTCGTGGTGGGAGGACCTGTTTCTGAACGTCGGACCCACCCTTCTGATCCTTGGCGCCTTCCTGTACTTCATGATCAACATGCAGGGTGGCGGCATCGGCGGGCTGCGCATCGGACGCTCCGGCACCAAGACCCGACCCGATCAGAGCGAGGTGACCTTCGCCGACGTGGCCGGTGCCGACGAGGCGGTGGCCGAACTGTCCGAGATTCGCGACTTTCTCGCCGACCCCGACCGGTTTGCTGCGATGGGGGCCCGCATTCCCAAGGGCGTGCTGTTGTTCGGCCCGCCGGGCACCGGCAAGACGCTGCTGGCCCGGGCGGTCGCCGGAGAGGCCGGGGTGCCGTTCATGTCGTTGTCGGGGTCGGACTTCGTCGAGATGTTCGTCGGCGTCGGGGCCAGCCGGGTGCGCGACCTGTTCAAGCAGGCCAAGGAGGACGCGCCGGCGATCATCTTCGTCGACGAGATCGATGCGGTCGGCCGGCAACGAGGGGCCGGGTTGGGCGGCGGCCACGACGAGCGGGAGCAGACGCTCAACCAGTTGCTCGTCGAGATGGACGGCTTCGACCCGTCGACCGGCGTGATCTTGATGGCGGCCACCAACCGTCCCGACATCCTCGATCCCGCCCTGTTGCGCCCGGGCCGCTTCGATCGTCAGGTGGTCGTCGATCGCCCCGACCTGGCCGGACGGCTGGCCATCCTCAAGGTTCACACGAAGGGCAAGCCGTTCTCCGAGCAGGCCAACCTGGAGGTGCTCGCCCGGCGCACGCCGGGCTTCACCGGTGCGGACTTGGCCAACGTGGTGAACGAGGCCGCCATCCTCACCACCCGCGAGGGACGTGATCAGGTGAGCGAGGCCGACCTGACCGAAGCGATCGACCGGGTGCTGGCAGGTCCCGCCCGACGCAGCCGCATGATGTCGGAGGCCGACAAGTTGACGATCGCCTACCACGAGGCCGGCCACGCCGTGCTGGGTCGGGTGCTCGAGCACACCGACCCGGTGCACCGGGTGTCGATCGTGGCCCGCGGGCAGGCGCTGGGGTGGACGCTGTCGCTGCCCGAGGAGGACCAGTACCTCACCTCAAGGGCCCAGCTGCTCGACCGGATGGTGATGATGCTCGGGGGTCGGGTGGCCGAGGAGCTGGTGTTCGGTGAGATCACCACCGGCGCGGCCGACGACATCGAGAAGGTGACGGATCTCGCCCGCCGCATGGTGTCGGAGTTCGGCATGAGCGAACGCCTCGGGCCGCTGCACTACGGCAGCGATGAGCCCCAGGTGGCCGGGCGCGACCCGCACGGAGTGAAGCTGTCCGACGACGTCGCCGGCCAGGTCGATGCCGAAATCGCCCGGCTGGTCAACGAAGCCTCCGCCCGGGCGACCGAGCTGCTCCGGGCTCACCGGGGGATGCTCGACCGCCTGGCCCGTCGCCTGGTCGACGAGGAGACGGTCACCGGCGACGAGCTCGACGGACTGCTGATCGACCCGCCCGACGGGACCGACACGACCGATGCTGCGGCCCCACCCACCGATCCGGTTGTTGGTGGTGCGTCCGACGCCATCGATGCGCCGGGTGCCCTCGACGAGAAAGGTGCGATTCCATGACCGACCCCACCCCCCGAGCCCCGATGAACAGCCCCGCCCCGTCCCCGGGCCGGCTCGAGACACCCGACCCGACGGCGGAACCGCAAGGGACCTCGGTCGATCTTCCCCGCGTCGAGGCGGCGGTGCGCGAGCTGCTCGCCGCGATCGGCGAGGACCCAGAGCGCGACGGCCTCCTCGACACACCGGCCCGGGTGGCGCGCATGTACGCCGAGGTGTGCTCCGGGCTGCACGACGACCCGCGCCGTCACCTGCGCACCACCTTTGAGGCCAACCACGACGAGATGATCATGGTGCGCGACATCACCTTTCACTCGCTGTGCGAGCACCACCTGGCGCCGTTCAGCGGACGGGCCCACGTCGCCTACATCCCCAACGAGGAGGGCCGCATCACCGGGCTGTCCAAGCTGGCCCGCCTCACCCTGGGCTACGCCGCCCGGCCCCAGGTTCAGGAGCGGCTGACCACCCAGATCGCCGAGGCGATCGAGGAGGTGCTCGCACCGCGCGGGGTGCTGGTCGTCGTCGAGGCCGAACACCTGTGCATGGCCATGCGTGGGGTGCGTTCCTCCGGTTCGACCACGGTCACCTCGGCGGTTCGCGGGCTGTTCCGCACCGATGTGGCTGCCCGGGCGGAGGCGATGGGGCTGATCGGCTGAGGCCGGGGCGCGTGGACCCGGTGGGCGGCCCGTTTCCGGATCCTCCCAACTGGTTCTAGTCTGTGCCGGTGACGTCCCATGCCCCTTCAGAGCGACGCGCCCCGAGCGCTGTCGACGAGGCTGCCTCAGCGCACGCCCCCGGGGGCTGTGACGCGTCGGCCGAGCCGACCGACGGCGTGCTGGTGATGGGCATCCTGAACACCACGCCCGACTCGTTCTCCGACGGCGGCACCTTCCTGGCCACCGACGATGCGGTCGCTCACGGCCGGATGATGATCGCCGAGGGCGCCGCCATCATCGACGTCGGTGGGGAGTCGACACGGCCCGGTGCCCAGGCCGTATCCACCGCCGAGGAACTCGCCCGCGTGATCGACGTGGTTGAAGCGCTCAGCGAGACGACAATGGTGTCGATCGATACGCGCAGCGAGACGGTGGCCCGGGCTGCCGTCGCCGTCGGCGCCGGCATCATCAACGATGTCGGTGCCGGCCTGGGCCATGTCGCCGCCGACCTGGGTGTGGGCTGGATCGCCATGCACAGCCCCGCACCCCCGACGGTGATGGCCGAGCACTGCGGCTACGAGGATGTGGTTGCTGAAGTGACCGAGGCGTTGGCCGGCGCGGCCGCCGAGGCGGCCCGGATGGGCGCGCCCAAGGTGTGGATCGATCCCGGCATCGGCTTTGGCAAGGACCTGGGCGGAAACCTCGACCTGCTCGCCCACCTCGATCACCTGGTCGCCACCGGCTGGCCGGTGGCGCTGGGCACCAGCCGCAAGTCCAGCCTCGGCGTGCTCAGCGGGCGCGCCGACCGGCGGGCGACCCCCCCGGTCGCCGGCAGTGCCACCCTGCGGCTCGACGGGGACAACCCAGTGGTTGGTGGTCGTTCGACCGGCGACCTTGTGGTGGCCAACCCGCCTGCCGACGATCGGCTGGAAGCATCGCTGGCGACAGCGGTGTGGGCGGCATGCGCCGGGATCGATCTGCTACGAGTCCACGACGTGGCCGCCACCATGGCAGCGCTGGCGGCCGCCGGGGTTCCCCCCCGCTCGTCCGCCGCCAGCGGAGTCTCAACCACCGGAGGCGCCCCCGCCTCCCAACCCATCCCCAAGGAGCGCTGATGCCGAAAGGCAAATGGGCACAGGGCATCACCCCACGGAACTTCCACTGGGTCATCACCGACCGCCTCGCCGTGTGCGAACGGCCGGGCGGCTACGGCGAAAGCCACCGCAAGGTGCGCCGCCAAGAGGAGATCATCTGGATCCGCGAGCAGGGCTTCCACCACGTGGTCAGCCTCTCGACCAGCCCCCACAACCTGCACAACTACGACGAGCTGGGGGTGGCATGGCTGCACCGTCCCTTCCCGCGCAACGACGACCTGCCCCGCTACCTGCAGACGATCTACGAAGACCTCAGCGGTCACATCGCCGCCGGCAACGCAGTGCTGTTCCACCAAGAAGAGGTGTCCGACGCCCTGGTCGGCCTGATGGCCGGTTACGTCGTGTGGTCCAACCTGGTGCCCGAAACCCACAAGGCAACGGCGGTGACCGAACAGATCGTCGGCCGTCGTCTCGGCCCGGCCGGCCGCGACCTGGTGACGACCGCCGTCTTGATCCGAGACACCCCGCTGCCGCCGCGCCCCCAGACCCCAGCGGCGCCGGTCGTCGACGAGACCGCCGACCCGGACGGGGCCGACGAGTCCGACGAGACCGGTGAGTCCGCCGATCCGGCGGGGGACTGAGCACAGCGTGGTGACAACCGATCAGATCGAGTTGGCGGGGCTGCGGGTGATGGCCAGCGTCGGGGTGCTCCCCGAGGAGCGCTCGCGCCCCCAGCCCCTCGAGCTCGCCCTCGTCCTCACCGCCGACCTCGCACCGGCGGGTGCCAGCGATGCGTTGGCCGACACGATCGACTACGGCGCGGTCACCGACGCGGTCGTCGCCGCCTGCGCCCAGCAGCACTACGACCTGCTCGAGCGCCTGGCCCAAGTGGTCGCCGATGCTGCACTGTCCGAGGGTCGCAGCGACGGTGAGGCCGGCGCCCGGGTGGACGAGGTCACGGTCAGCGTCCGCAAGCTGCGCCCACCGGTGCCCCACGACCTGGCGTTCGCCGGAGTGCGGATCACCCGACGTGGGGCGGTGGGTTGATGCGCACCTTCCTCAGCCTCGGCTCCAACCTGGGTGACCGGCGGGCCACGCTGCGCTTTGCGGTCGACTCGCTTCCCGACCTGGTGGCGGTATCTCCGGTGTACGAGACCAACCCGGTGGGTGGCCCGCCCCAAAACTCCTTCCTCAACCTGGTCGTCGAGCTCGACACCAACCTGCGCCCTATCGAGCTACTTGGCCTATGCCATCGCTTGGAGGGCGCCGCCGACCGCGTGCGCGGCGAGCGCTGGGGCCCGCGGACCCTCGACATCGACATCGTTTGGATGGATGGCGTGGAGCTGGACGATCCGGACCTCACCATCCCGCACGTCCGCTGGAAGGAACGCCGCTTTGTGTTGGCGCCGATGCGCGATCTGGCCCCGGACCTGGTGTCCGAGGTTGACGTCGAGCAGGCCGAAGGCCGGGTGACCCAGACCGATCCCCTCTAGTTGGGTCCGGTTATTTCGAGCGATGACATCACCTTGAGCGGGGCCGACACCACGTCGGCCGGGGGAGCCGGGCCGTTTCCGGTGCGGGTGCTCGGCCGCGGCCGAATGGGCTCGGCGCTGGCCGGCGCGTTGGCCGCTTCCGGGTGGGAGGTCGATCTGGTTGGGGGTCGAGGCCCTCACGTCGCAGCGTCCGCGGACGGGGTGGCGCTGCTCGTGTTGTGCGTGCCTGATGGGGCGGTGGCCGACGTGGCAGCAGCGGTCCAGCCGAACCCGGTTGGTGGCGCGGTCGTCGCCCACTGCGCCGGTGCACTGACACTGGACGTGCTCGCTCCCCACGCACGGCGTGCCAGCCTCCACCCGTTGGTGGCGGTGCCCCGCGGGTCCGCTGGGCCGGCTGCGCTTCGGGGCGCCTGGATGGCGCTGGCCGGCGACCCGCTGGTCGAGGCGCTGGCGTCGGCGTTGGGGGCACAGACCTTTCGGGTGGCCGACGAGCACCGCGTCGCCTACCACGCTTCGGCCGCGATCGCCGCCAACCACCTGGTCGCCCTGCTCGGCCAGGCCGAGCGGGTGGCCGGCGGCGCCGGCGTCCCGACCGAGGCGATCATGTCGCTGGCCGAAGGGGCGCTGGCCGGCGCAGCCCGCGTCGGCACGGCCGAGGCGCTCACCGGCCCGGTCGCCCGCGGGGACTGGCCCACCGTCGCCGCCCACCTCGCAGCGCTCGCGCCCGACGAGCGCCCGGCCTACGAGGCGCTGGCCCGCCAGGCGCTGCGCCTGGCGTGGCCTACCATTCGGGCCGCAACCGATGAGGGGAGTGCTCCGCCGTGGAGGTCCTGAGCACGATCGATCAGGTCCGGGCCCGCACGGCCCGGGCTCGTGCCGCCGGAGGCAGGGTGGGCCTGGTGCCGACGATGGGCGCCCTGCACGCCGGTCACGTCAGCTTGATCGGCGCCGCCGTCGCCGACGGCTGCGACGCGCTGGTCACCGTCTTCGTCAACCCGCTGCAGTTCGCCGCCGGCGAGGACCTCGACGCGTACCCCCGCCCGATCGAGGCCGATCTGGCTGCCGCACAAGCGGCTGGTGCCACATGGGTGTTCGTGCCCGGGGATGGCGAGATGTACCCACAGGAACCGCTGACGACCGTGAGCGTCGCCGGCTTGGGTGATGCGATGGAGGGCGCCTCGCGCCCCACGCACTTCGCCGGCGTGGCGACGGTGGTGACCAAGCTGTTCGCCATCACCGGAGCTTGCCGTGCCTACTTTGGTGAGAAGGATTTCCAACAGTTGGCGATCGTCACCCGCGTGGCGGCCGACCTGTCCCTCCCGGTCGACGTGGTCGGGTGTCCCATCGTGCGCGAGCCCGATGGGCTGGCCCTATCGAGCAGAAACGTCTACCTCACCCCCGACGAGCGCACGGCGGCGCCGGTGCTACACCGGGCGCTCGTCGAGGCGGCCGACTTGATCGCCGCCGGTGAGCGCAGCGTCCAGGCGGTGCGCGCCCACATCGAGGCGCGCATCACCGCCGAACCGCTGGCGCACTTCGACTACGCCGAGGTGGTCGATCCGACCACGATGCAACCGGCCGAACTGGCACTGCCCGGGGTGCGGATCCTCGCGGCGGCCCAGTTCGGCATCCCCCGCCTGCTCGATAACGTCCCCACCGATCCGGCCGGCACCTCGCCTGCGATTGCTCTGTCGACAAGCGATCCCGAGGTTTCGACTGGTGACCGAGCACCCAGACGCGGAGGACGCGACACATGAACGAACTCGACCTGTTGGTGTTGGGCTCCGGTGTGGCCGGGCTGTCGGCGGCGGTGCGGGCGGCCGAGGCGGGGCTGTCGGTCGGCGTGCTGACCAAGGGTGAGCTCGAGCAGGCGACCACGCGCTGGGCTCAGGGTGGGGTGGCCGCAGCGCTGTCGCTCGATCCGGAGGAGCTCGATCTGCACTTGGCCGACACCTTGGCAGCAGGCGCGGGGTTGTGCGACCCGGCGGCGGTGCGGGTGTTGGTCGATGAGGGGCCTCGCCGGGTTCAGGAGCTGATCGCGCTCGGCGCGGTCTTCGACATGGACGAGGCCGGCGAGTTCCAGCTGGCACGCGAGGGCGGGCACAGCGTTCCGCGCATTCTCCACGCTGGCGGGGCGGCCACCGGGCGCGAGGTGGAGCGCGCGCTGGTGCACGCCGTGAAGGCCACCGCGGCCGCCATCCACGAGCAGGCATTCGCAACCGACCTGGTGTTGTCGCCCGATGGTTCGCAGGTGGTCGGGGTGACGGCGCTGAACGCCGACGGCGTATCGATCGAGGTGGCTGCCCGCAATGTGCTGTTGGCCACCGGCGGCGCCGGACAACTGTTCTGGATCACGACCAACCCCCGGGTGGCCACCGGAGACGGCGTGGCGATGGCGATGCGAGCCGGCGCCGTCGTCGCCGACTTCGAGTTCTTCCAGTTCCACCCGACGGCGCTCGCCCTGCCGTCGATGCCCCGCCCCCTCCTGTCGGAGGCACTGCGCGGGCACGGCGCGCTGCTGCTCGACCGCCACGGCGACCGCTTCGTCGACGAGCTGAAGCCCCGCGATGTCGTCAGCAGGGCGATGACACGCACGATGCTCGACCAGGACGTCGACCATCTGTGGCTGGACGCGACGGTGCTCGACGATTTCGCGTCGCGGTTTCCGTCGATCGCCGCCGACCTCACCGCCGCAGGTCTCGATCCGGCCAAGGACTGGCTGCCGGTCGCTCCGGCGGCCCATCATCAGTGCGGCGGCATACTCACCGACCTGGACGGCGCCACCTCGTTGCCCGGCCTGTGGGCCGCCGGCGAGACCGCTTCCACCGGGGTGCACGGGGCCAACCGGCTGGCCTCCAACTCGCTGCTCGAGGGCATGGTCTTTGGGCCCCGGGTGGCCGAAGCGGTGGCGGCGGGCCGACGGGGTCCGCAAGGAACCGGGGCGATGCGTACGCTGCTCGGCAACGGCGCGGCCGGCCCCGCCCCCGCCCCCGGGTCCGGCTCCAGCACGCCGTCCGGCTCCGATGCCGGGTCCGGTGCGACCGCCGGGTCCAAAACCGCCGCCAGCGGCATCGGCGGCCGTGCGGTGTCCCGGCCGGCCAGCCCGGTGCCCAAGTGGCCGCAGTCCGACGATGCGTCGGCCGGCAGGGCGGTCCCGGCCGACGTCGGTGACTTCGAACAGGCGGACGCCGACACGGCGATCGCCGACCTGCGGGAACGCGTGCAGCGGGCGATGACCATCGGTGCCGGGGTGCTGCGTTCGGCGGACAGCCTGAACGCCGCCCGCATCGAGCTGGAGGCGGTCGGCGCCGCGCTGGCCGGCACGGCCCGCACCCGCTCGGCCGAGGAGGTGCGCAACCTGGTCGACCTGGGGGTAGCGATGATCGACGTCTCCATGGCCCGGGAGGAGAGCCGCGGCTGTCATACCCGGGAGGATTTTCCCGACGCCTCCGACCGGTTCCGCCTGCGACTGCTGCTCGGCGGCTAACTCGCCCGGCGCCTCGGGCCGGCATCGAGTTGGGTGGCTGGGTCGTGTTGCGCTCGAAGTGGCGACCGACCCGAGTCGGGAGGCGACCGTGCCCATGGGTATCGCCCGCTTCGCGACGGCAACAATGGTGCGATGAGCAGCCCCGTCGACGACTACCTGTCCCCGCCGCGATTCGAGGTGCGGTCCGCCGTGCAGCGCGCGCTGGCGGAGGACCTCACGCCGCTGGGCGACCTCACCAGCGTGCTGGTCCCTGATGACGCTGTTGCGGTGGCGCAGTTTCGGGCCCGTCAACCGGGCGTGCTGGCCGGGGTCGAGTGCGCGGCCGAGACGTTTGCCCAGGTCGATCCGGCGCTCGAGGTCTCCTGGATGTTGACCGACGGCGCCCGCCTGGAATCGGAATCGGTGATCGCCACGGTCGAGGGCCGACTGCGAACGATGTTGACCGCCGAGCGCACCTCCCTCAACTTCTTGTCACATCTGTCGGGCATCGCCACCCTGACGGCGACGTTCGTCGATCGGGTGGCGGCGGTCGGGTCGCCCACCCGGGTGTGGGATACCCGCAAGACGCTGCCCGGCCTGCGCTCGCTGCAGAAGGCCGCGGTGCGCGCCGGGGGAGGGCGCAACCACCGGGCCAACCTGTCCGATGCGATCATGGTGAAGGACAACCACCTCACCGGACTGGGCGCCGCCGAGGCGGTGGCGTTGGCCAAGGACCGCTGGCCCAACCGCACCGTCGTCGTCGAGTGCGAGGACCTTGATCAGATGATCGTGGCCATCGATGCCGGAGCCGACTCGGTGCTGCTCGACAACATGTCGCCCGAGCAGGTCGGCGAGTGCGTCGTCCGGGCGGCCGAGCTGCAGGGCGCCTCGCCCCGCCGGTGCCTGCTTGAGGCCTCGGGCGGTATCAACGTCGACACCGTCGCCGCCTACGCGGCGGCAGGCGTCGACTTGGTCTCCTCGGGCACGCTGACCAACTCGGCCCCGGCCCTCGACATCGGCCTCGACATCGTCACCTGAGAGCGACAGTAAAGACACCCATGCCCCATCTGGGTGTCTTTACTGCTGGACGTCCGACAGTAAAGACACCCAGTTCGACCGTGGGTGCGATTACTGCGGGCACTCGCACCGGATCGCGGCGCCCCTGGCCGCCTGAGCTTCCCTGCCGTCGGCGCACCGTGGGAGAATGTCGGGTCCCCTGCCCCAAGGAGAAGTCGTGACCTCCGATGTTCGACCGGTGCTCTCGGTCGTGATGCCCGCTTACAACGAAGAGGAAACGTTGGTGGCCTCGGCCACACGCGTGCTCGAGTCGCCGTGGTGCGCCGAGCTGGTGATCGTCAACGACGGCTCGACCGACAACACGCTTGCGTTGGCACGCTCGCTCAATGACCCTCGCGTCGAGGTGTACGACCAGGGCCACAACCAGGGCAAGGGTGCGGCGCTGCGCCGTGGCTTCACCGAGGCGACGGCCGAGTATGTCGTCGTCCAGGATGCCGACCTCGAATACGACCCGGCCGAATTCGGCGTGCTGCTCGAGCCGCTGCTCGACGGTCGGGCCGACGTGGTCTACGGCTCGCGGTTCCTCGCCGGCGGCCCGCACCGGGTGCTCTACTACTGGCATTCGGTGGGTAACCGCTTCCTCACCACCATGTCGAACATGTTCACCAACCTGAACCTGACCGACATGGAGACCTGCTACAAGATGTTCCGCCGTGAGGTGATCCAGAGCATCGAGATCGAGGAGGACCGCTTCGGTTTCGAGCCGGAGATCACCGCCAAGGTGTCGGCCCGCAATTTACGCATCTACGAGACCGGCATCAGCTACTCGGGTCGCACCTACGACGAGGGCAAGAAGATCGGCTGGCGCGATGGTGTGCAGGCCGTGCAGTGCATCTTGCGTTATTCGCCGATGGGAACCCGCCTGAGGCGCCTCACCGGGAGCTAGCCCCAGGAACTGGCCGGTCGACGGTCAGCTCGAGCATTTCGATCAGTAGGTGGTCGTGTCGGTGAGGTTGCCGTCGCTGTCGTAGCTGGTCCGGGTGCCGGTCCGCTCGCCGACCCGGAAGGTGCCGACCTGCTTGAGGCTGCCGTCCTTGTCGAACCACTTCCATCGCCCGCTCGGCTTGCCGTCCTTCATGCGGCCTTGGGCCTTCAGCTGGCCATCGGGGTAGTACTCCGATCGGATGCCCCGGTCGACCGCACCCAGCTCGGCCAGCTTCAGCGAGACCATCAGCCGCAGTACCGATTTCGGCAGCGGGGTGTCGACGTCGAAGTGGATGCCGGATCGGGTCGTGACGTAGGCGTCGAGCCGCTCGCCGGCGGCCTGGGTCGTGCTGCCGCTGTGGGCGTAGTAGCCGCAGTGGTTCTTGTTGGCCGAGTAACCGGCCACGGAGATGCCGTCGAGCTGCACCGCCGGCATCGAGTAGCTCATCGCGTCGCGCCCGTGGGGGAGGAGTTCCAGCAACGTGGCTCTGACCGTGCGCAGGGTCTCGCGTTGCGGCGACGGCGCTGCGTCGAGGTACGCGTCCACCTCGGCGGTGTCCGAGGCGCGGGTGTCGGTTGCGAAGGCCTTGCCGGCCTCGTCGAGCGCGTCGCCGAGGATCGCGACCGCCTTCGGCCCGACGCCGTGCAGCTCGCCGAGCTCGGCCTCGCTCCAGCCGGCGAGGTCGGTCAGCGAGACGATGCCGGCCCGGGTGATGGCCCGGGTCGCGGGAGAGCCGATGTTGGGTGGAAACTCAGCCATGGGTGAACGCTACCGGTGGCTCCGGAGTGTGGCAGTGATTTGGTGAGGCGTCGACGATCCTCAGGAATGAGGCAAGTTCGAGGCGCTTGCCTGGAAGGGTCGTTATCGTCTCGCTGTGCAGCAGCGGCCCATGAACCGAAGGCAGTTTCTCACCCGAGCCGGGGGCGGCGCCGTTGGCCTCGCTGCATTCCCTAGCCTGCTGACCGCCTGCGGCGGAAGCGGCACCGAGGTGGGTGCCAGCGCATCGTCGACCGCTGCCGCACCGTCGACCACGCGTGCGCTCATCGAAGTCGCCGGCGATACGCCGTGGTGGCTGCAGGGCAACTTTGCTCCCGTCGTCGAGGAGGTGGCGTCGACCTCGCTCAAGGTCACCGGCTCGATCCCTGAGGCGCTGGCCGGGCTGTACGTGCGCAACGGTTCCAATAGCCGGGCAGGTACATCGGGGCACTGGTTCGTCGGCGACGGAATGGTGCACGGCGTGCATCTTGAGGATGGACAGGCCCGGTCCTATGCCAACCGCTGGGTGCACACCACCCTGTTCGAGAGCGGCGGGGGGATCGCCGACGCAGGGGTACCCGGCGCCGACATCGGCTACAGCAACGTGTCGGCCTTCACTCACAATGGTCGGCTGTTCACCTCGGGCGAGATCGGGTTTCCCTACGAGCTGTCGCCCGGGGACCTCTCGACGATTGGCGTTCACGACTTCGCCGGCAAGCTCGACACCAATATGACCGCACACCCGAAGGTTGACCCTGAGACGGGCGAGCTGCACTTCTTCGGGTACGGGCTCTTCGAGCCCTTTCTCACCTATCACGTCGCCGATGCCCAGGGTCAGCTGATCCACTCGGAGCAGATCGAGGTGGGCAGATCGACGATGATCCACGACTTCGCCATCACCGATCGCGACGTCGTGTTCTGGGAGTTTCCGGTCGTGCTCGATCTGTCGCTGGCGGCCGAAGGGACCAGCCTGCCCTTCCGGTGGGAACCGGAGTACGGCGCCCGAGTCGGGGTGATGCCCCTCGGCGGGACCAACGCCGACATCCGCTGGGTGGAGGTGCCGCCGGCCTACGTCTTCCACGGCATCAACGCTTTTCGGGACGGAGACGAGATCGTCGTCGACGTCAGCCAGTTCGAAACGATGTTCGAGGCCGGCCCGCTGGGTCAGGCACCCGAGCTGCATCGCTGGCGCATCAACACTGCCGGCAAAGAACTGGCGTTTTCTGACGAGACCCTCGAGGCCGACCTGCACATGGACCTGCCCAGCAGGGATCCCCGGCGGGTGGGGCGGCCCTACCGCTACGGCTACATGATCGAGGCGGTCGCCAACCCCGACACCGTGCAGCTGGGCGGGCTGTACAAGCACGACTTCGACACCTTCACCCAGGAGTACTTCAACCCGGGCGCCGACCGGGTCTGCGACGAGGGGCTGTTCGTGCCCACCGGTGACGCCGAGGACGACGGTTACGTGTTGACCTACAGCTACAACGCCGCGCGCGACGGCAGCGACCTGTTGATCCTCGCCGCCCAGGACTTCGCCGCCGAGCCGGTGGCGACGATCGAACTGCCCCAACGGGTGCCCCACGGGTTTCACGCCACGTGGGTCGCAGCCGACAAGGCCTGACCAGGCAGTGTCGTGAGCCAGCGAATGACCGGTCAACCGAGCGTCGCCACACGAGCGTGTCGGGACGGTCCGGGTCCAGTGGGACCGTGATGGCGGCGAGCAACGGCGACGGCTGAGCCTCAGCTTCGCCAGTGCACCGACCAGGTACCCCAGCCGGCCGTTGAGGCGACGCCCGACCAGGCACCGGGCAGCGCTCGGTCTACGTCTGGGGCCGGCAGGCCGATCGGTGTAGCGGCGCCCCGGGAGTTCACCCAGATCAGCACCCCGTTCGGCGCCAGCACCCGCTCGACTTCGCCAGGAAACAGGAAGGCGTTGATCAAGAAGATCGCATCGACCGATCGGTCGGAGACCGGCAGGCACGAACCATCGGCCTGCACGCGGGAGGGCGCCCGCCCAGCCGAACGCTGCAGCATCTCCAGCGAAAGGTCCAGCGTGATCATCTCGGGAAACACCGGCGTCAGATGGCGGCTGTTGATCCCGTCGGCGCCCCCGACGTCGAGGGCGATACGGCGCTCGGCCGTCGGAGCGGCCGCCAGCCCCCGGTCGAGCGCGTCGAGGATCGGCGCCTCCCGGCCGGGCACATCGCGGCTCGACCAGTCCTCCGCCAAGCCATCGAACAGCTCGGTGACCCGTCGGCGGCGTTCGTCGGTCCAACTATCGGGATCGAACGCGGCAGCCAGCGTGACCCTTCGCATCGGGTGGTCCGCCGACATCCCGGCGTAGGCAGCGTCGCCCACTGGATGATCGATCACCACCGGCAGGTGGGAGATCATCGAAGCGGCTCGGCTGATCGAGCAGCAGGCAGGCTGGCAAACAGGTGCATCATGGAGAACACCGTACGACTTGGCTTCAAACCTCGATGTGATCAACTAGACTTGGTCACTATGGTCATCCAAATGAATGTTGCCGAGGCGAAGGCCAAGCTGTCCGAGTTGTTGGATGCGGCTGCTGCTGGAAATGATGTGGTCATCGCCCGGTCCGGACGTCGGGTCGCCCGGCTGGTGCCAATCGACGAACCACCACCGCGTCGGCTCGGGTTTCTGCCGCTCGACGTCCCCGATGCGCTGTTTGAACCTCTGTCCGACGAGGAACTGGCCGGCTGGGAATGACCAAGGTGCTACTCGATACCCACGCGCTGGTGTGGGCGGTGAGTGCACCCTCCCGCCTCGGCGCTGAGGCGAGGGCCTTGATCGAGGAGCCGTCGACCGACATTTGGGTATCGGCGGCCACAGCTTGGGAGCTGGCAATCAAGACCCGACTCGGCAAGTTTCCCGAGGCGGAGCCCATCGTCGCCCAGTACCGCTCGGCGGTCGAGACGCTTGGCGCGGTCAACCTTTCCGTGGCGCCGGAACACGCGCTGCGGGCCGGAGGTTTGCGTTGGGATCACCGCGATCCGTTCGACCGCATGCTGGCAGCCCAGGCAATGCTCGAACACGCGATCCTGCTCAGTCGAGACTCAACATTCGTGGCGCTGGTCGGGCTCGACGTCCGCTGGTAGCGGCGTACAGGTCAGCGGCTGAAGATCTTGCGGTACCAGGCCTTGGGGCCGAAACTCTCGGGCAGGGCCAAGGCGCCGATCTTGCGGACGACCGTGCCGAACTGTTGGACCAGGCCGCCGCTGTTGTACTCCAGTCCAAACTCCTCGCACAGTTCCTGCACCCGGGGCGCCATCTCGGCGTAGCGACGGGCGGGGATGTCTGGGAACGCGTGATGCTCGATCTGGTGGCTGAGGTTGCCGGTCATCAGATGGAACAACTGGTTGCCGTCGATGTTTGCCGACCCGAGGATCTGCCGGGCATACCAGTCGCCCCGGGTTTCGCCCTCGATGATGTCCTCGGGAAACTGCTCGACCCCGTCGGGGAAGTGTCCGCAGAAGATGATCACGAACGTCCACAGGTTGCGCATCAGGTTGGCGGTGAGGTTGGCGCCGGCCACCGGCAGGAACCCGGGGCCGGTGAGCGCCGGGAACAGCACGTAGTCCTTCAGCGCCTGCTTACCCGACTTCCGGCCGATCTCTGCGAGGAGCGGCTTCACGTCATCAAACGAGCGTCGGCCCCGCTGGATTTCCTCGATGTGGATCTCGTGGAGGGCGATGCCGTGATCGAAGTTGATCGCCATCAGCGTGGCGAGCACAGGGTTGAGCAGGAACACCGGCTTCCACGGGTGATCCTCGGACATGCGCAACGTGCCGTAGCCGACATCGCGATCGCGGCCGATGACGTTGGTCCAGGTGTGATGCTCCTCGTTGTGGGAGTGCTTCCAATGCTCGGACACCGACGGGTGATCCCACTCCCACACCCGGGAGTTGATCTCATCGTCACGCATCCAGTCGTACTGGCCGTGCATGATGTTGTGGCCAATCTCCATGTTGTCGAGGATCTTGGCCAGGCCCAGCGACACGGCGCCCGCCACCCACAGCGGCGGCAGGAACCAGCCGAACAGCGCCAAACGGCCACCGACCTCCAGCTTGCGTTGGGCGGCGATCACCCGGCGGATGTAGTTGGCATCGACGGCGCCCAGGTCGGCACGGATCTGCTCGCGCAGTTCGTCCATGGCGGCGCCGAAGGCTTCGGACTGCTCCAGCGTGAGGCCGCCGGCCCGGGGGGTGGGCTTGGTGTCGGGTTCGTCGGTGCTGCGCTCGATGGCCGTATTGTCGGCATCGGTGCGCCGAGCCGGGATGGTTTGGGTGGAGAGGGGGCGGGAGATGGTTGCGGTCATGTGGTTCCGATCGTGAGGTGCGGTGGAGGGGGTCTGGCGTGGGGGTGGAGCCGGTGGGGTTACAGGGCGATCTCGACGTCGCCGGCGGCGACTGAGACACATACCTGCACGTGGGTGCCGGGGTCGGAGGTGAGCTCACCGGTGCGCACGTCGCGCACGCATCCGGACTCGAGGGGCACGACGCAGGTGTGGCAGATGCCCATGCGGCAGCCGGAGGCGGGGGAGAGGCCGGCGGCCTCGGCGCCGTCGAGCAGGGTGGTCGAGCCGTCGAGCACGGTGTCGCCGCCGGAGCTGGTGAAGCTCACCCGGCCGCCTTCGCCACCGGCGGCAGCGGGGCGCGCCTTGGGAACGAAGCGTTCGATGTTGAGGCGGTCGGCGACGCCGGCCGAGCCGAACGCAGTCTCGACGTCGTCCAGCATCGGCGCGGGGCCACAGGCCCATGCGGTGCGGCTGCGCCAGTCCGGGCACTCCCGGTCGAGGCGTTCGACGGTGAGGGCCAGCTCGGGCGGCGGCGCACCAGCGCCGGTGTGGGCGACGTTCACGGTGAGGCCCGGGGTGCGCTTGTCCAGCTCGGCCAGTTCGGCGGCGAAGATGGTCTCCGAGGCGTCGGGTGCGTGGTGCAACAGCACGACGTCGTGGCACTCCTCCGCGCCGACCAGCGTGCGGATCATCCCCATGGCGGGGGTGATGCCCGAGCCGCCGGTGATGAACAGCATGGGGTTGGTGCGGTCGGCGGGCAGGTGAAAGTCGCCGGAGGGCTGCTCCAGAGTGAGGTAGTCGCCCGGCTCGGTGCCGTAGACGAGGTGGTTGGACACCAGCCCCTCGGGCATCGCCGACACCGTGATCGAGATGAGGCCTTCCGAACGCTCCGGGTTGGAGGTGAGCGAATAGCAGCGCCGGTGGCGCACGCCGTCGATCTCGACGCCGACCGTCACCCACTGGCCGGCCTCGTAGCCTCCGAAGCCGCGGCCGGGATAGATGGTGATCGTGGCGCTGCGGTGGGTCTCGGGGGTGACCGACACCACCCGGCCCTTCAACGAGGTGGATGACCACAGCGGGTCGAGCAGCCCCAGGTAGGCATCAACCGGCAGCGGGCTCGACAGGGCGTCGGCAACCCGGCGGAGGACGGGGCGGGTTTGAGTGAACATGTGTGCACTGTAACGGTGTTTGAGGTTTCAGTCAACAGGTGTTCACTGAAAAGTTGCTCAGCTCCGATCGGCGCCTGCGTTGGGCCGCGACCGCTACCGTTCACGTCGTGACCCTTCCCAACCCTTCACCCGCACGATGAGCTCCCGGCGGGGCGGGTCGGCGGCCGCCGGCGAGGTCGACGGTGCCGATTCTGCCGACGGTCAGCCTTCGGGTGATGCGGATCCGGCGAAGACGCCCGATCGGAAGGCGTCGGCGCCCGCCAAGCGTGCGGGGTCCGGTGCCCCTGCCAAGCGGCGCTCGCCGGCAAAGGCGCCGAGCGGCACCCGGGCACCCAGCCGATCGGCCAAGGCAGCATCTACCGCCAAGCGGCCGTCCAAGCCTCGCTCGGGCGAGGCGGCCACCGGCAGCCGAAGCGAGCAGAAGGAGCGCACCCGCCGCTCGCTCCTGGACGCCGCCCTGGAGCGCCTGGCCGGTGATCAGTCGTTCACCGACATCAGCATTCGTGAGATCACCGGCGACGCCGGAGTTGTGCCCGCCACCTTCTACCGCCACTTCGCCGACATGGGCGAGGTGGGGCTGGTGCTCGTCGACGAGAGCTTCTCCGAGCTGCGCCAAGTGATGCGGGCCATCCGCGCCCAACCGGTGTCGACCGCCGAGCTGGTCGAGAACTCGGTGGTCACCTTCCTCGGATACGCACGCGAACACCCCAAACACTTCCGCTTCATCGCCAAGGAGCGCTTCGGCGGCTCCAGCGCTCTGCGCATGGCGTTGGGGCGCGAGATCCAGCTGTGGATCAGCGAGCTGGCCACCGATCTGGCCCGCTTCCACCAGGCTCGCGACCTGACCACCGACGAACTCATGGCGGTGGCCTCGCTGGTGATCGGGGCGGTGTGGTCGGGCACCGAGCGGGTGGTCGACGTGCCGATCGGCCCGTCCGGCGACATCCAGTACGAGATGATCCGGACCGAGGTCGAGCTACAGGTCAACGTGATCCTGGCGGGCGCCATCTTTTATCCGGCCTACCGCGAGGGGTCGTTCTCGATGTCGGCGGCGCGCATGGTGGCCAACGTGCGCAGGGAACTGGAGAAATCCAAGAAGAAGTCCAAGTGAGCACAGCCCTAGTGAGCACAGCCCTAGTGAGCACAGGCCTAGTGCGGCCGCTGGGAGCGAGCGCTGCGCAGGTGCGACCTGCGGCCCGAACCGGAGCGTCGCCGTGCTGTTGACCATCGACGTCGGTAACACCCAGACGATGGTCGGCCTGTACCGGGAGGCCGTGCCCGTCGGTGGGGACGGCTCGCCCGGCTTGCCCAGCAGCGGCGCAGACGACAGCGACCTGGTCGACCATTGGCGTATCTCCACCGAGGCGGATCGCACCAGCGACGAGCTGGCGATGGTGCTGCGACAACTGCTCGAGTCGGCCGAGGATCACCTGGACGCCGACGTCGAACTGCATGGCATCGCCATCAGCTCTGGGGTGCCCTTTGTAACCGCCGAGCTGCGCCAGATGTGCGAGCACCGCTTTGGCATCGAGCCGGTGGTGGTCGGACCCGGCGTGAAGACCGGCCTGCCGATCCGCTACGACAACCCGACCGAGGTGGGTGCCGACCGGGTGGCCAACGCCGTCGGTGCGCTCGACCGCTACGGCGGGCCGACCGTGGTGGTCGACTTCGGCACCGCCACCACCTTCGACGTGATCTCGGCCGACGGCGCTTACCTGGGCGGGGCGATCATCCCCGGCGTCGAGATCAGCCTGAACGCCCTGTTCGGCCGAGCGGCAGGGCTGCGACGGGTCGAGCTGGTGCCGCCCCGATCGGTGGTGGGGCGCACCACGGTCGAGTCGATCCAGTCCGGCGTTTTGTACGGCACCGCCGCCATGGTCGACGGCATGACGCAAAGAATTGTCCAGGAGCTGGGCGGAACGGCCACCATCGTTGCCACCGGCGGGCTGGCCGACGTCATCGCCCCGCACGCCAACACCCTCGACCACCTCGACCCGTGGATCACACTCCACGGGCTGCGCCTCATCTGGGAGAAGAACCAGTGACCGACCCAAACTCCGACCCTCCAACGCCCGACTCGCCCACGGCCGAGGCAGCTGGGTCCGACCCAGCTGCCACCGAGGCGTCTGTCACCGAGGCGACCGAGAACGCCGAGGCGAGCGGGCGGCTGGCTCAGCCGTACTCCTTCGAGGGGGTCACCCCGTCCGAGGACGTTCGGGCCCGCTGGGGCGACTTGGAGCCCGGCACCGAAACCGGCGAGACGATCACCGTGGCCGGCCGGCTGATGCTGCGCCGCATCCAGGGAAAGCTGGGCTTCGGCACGCTGGCCGACGGCACGGGTCGCGTCCAGCTGTTTGCCCCCAAGGCGTCGACGCCGGACTTCGATGCGTTCGCCGGCCTGTCGCTGGGCGACTGGATCGGCGTGACCGGCGAGGTGATGACCACCCGCCGCGGCGAGCTGTCGGTGAAGGTGGACGACTGGGTGCGCCTGGCCGAGGCCCGCCGCCCCTTTCCCGACAAGTGGCACGGCCTAGCTGACACCGACACCCGCTACCGGCAGCGCTACGTCGACCTGTGGACCACCGAGGAGGCCCGTGATGCGCTGGTGTTGCGCAGCCGGGCGGTGTCGCTGATCCGCCGCTTCTTCGAGGATCGCAACTACCTCGAGGTCGAGACCCCCATGCTGCACAGCCAGCCCGGCGGCGCGCTGGCCACCCCGTTCGAGACCCACCACGAGGCGCTCGACCTGCCGCTGTACCTGCGCATCGCCCCCGAGCTGTACCTGAAGCGGCTGGTCGTCGGCGGCATGGAGCGGGTGTTCGAGATCGGCCGGGTGTTCCGCAACGAGGGCATCTCCACCCGTCACAACCCCGAGTTCACCATGCTGGAGAGCTACGAGGCCTACGGCGACTCCGACACCTACATGGAGCTGACCGAGCAGCTGGTCGCCCACCTGGCCGCCGAACTGCTGGGCACGACGACGGTGCAGAGCGGTGAGCACGAGCTCAACCTGGCCCCACCGTGGCGCCGGGCGCCGATGGACGAGCTGACGTCGGAGGCGGTCGGCGAGACGATCGGCGTCGACACACCGATCGAACGCCTGCGCCAGCTGTGCGACACCCACGACGTCCACTACGACGACGGCGATGGGCCGGGCAAGCTGTTGTTGGAGCTGTACGAGAAACTGATCGAGCACACGCTGATCCAGCCGACGTTTGTCACCGACTACCCGGTGGAGGTGTCGCCGCTCAGCCGGGCGCACCGCGACCGACCGGGCTACGTCGAGCGCTTCGAGTGCATCGTCGCCGGGCGGGAGCTGTGCAACGGCTTCGCTGAGCTGACCGACCCGGACGAGCAGCTGGCCCGTTTCACCGAGCAGGCCGAGGCCCGAGCTGCGGGTGACCCCGAGGCGATGACGGTGGACGAGGACTACGTGCGGGCGCTCCAGTACGGGTTGCCGCCCACGGTGGGGCTCGGCATCGGCATCGATCGGCTGATCATGCTGCTGACCAACTCGTTGTCGATCCGCGACGTGGTGCTGTTTCCGACCCTGCGTCCGGAACCCTCGATCGACCTCACCATCCGCCGCGACACCCCCGAGGCGCCGGCACCCCCCGAGTAGCGCCCATCCGGCGCGACACCCTCACAGCTCACCCCACCGCGAGCCCACGCCCCACCCCCCACGCCCACCTTCCGGAAGTCGGGAGTGGAAACGACCGCCAGACGGTCGAGCCCACTCCCCAGTTCGGGGTGGGTCTGGTACTCGGGAGCTGAAATGACCGCCTGACGGTCGTTTCAGCTCCCCAGTATGGGGTGGTGCCCAAGTTTTGGGCTTGCGGATGGCTGTTAAGGGCGGCTGGTGGGCGGCTATCCGTCGAAGAGGGAGTAGTTCACCTCGGATACTTCGCAGCTGATGTCGCCCTCCGCCGTTTCGAAGGTGGTCACCTCCCAGTTGGCGGTCTGGTCGGCGTCGATTGAGTCGGTGAACGTCGTGTCCTCGGAGATGAGGTTGCCGTCGGCGTCGGTGAACCGCACCGACACCTCGAACGCCTGGGACTCGCCCGAGGTGTTCTTAAGCGTGCCATTGGCCGTCGGGCCGGCGAATTCATCATTGCTGCATTCGGGCCCCGTCAGCTCGTAGTCCGAGGGGTCGGCCTTGCCGGTCTGGGTTTCAATCTCGTCGACCGCCCGGTTGAGGCCAAACACCAGACAACCGCCGCCGATCAACCCCAGGATGGCGAGCACCGCAAGAACGATGAGGCCGATCTTGATGCATCCCGAGTTGTTCTTGGCGGGAGGCTGTTGCGGTGGGTAGCCACCGGGTGGCGGTTGCTGCATCGGGTACCCGGGCTGGGGCGGTTGCTGCGGGTAGCCACCGGGTGGAGGTTGTTGCCCCGGATAGCCGGGCTGAGGCGGTTGCTGCGGGTAGCCACCGGGTGGCGGTTGTTGCCCCGGATACTCGGGCGGAGGTGGCTGCTGCGGGCCGGGAGCAGGCGGCTCCTGTCCTGGACCGGGGGGTGAGCCCTCCTGCTGGGGTTCGTCACTTGCTGGGTTTGGCGGTTCGTTGGTCATCGTTTGGGGCCTCCCGTTGGAGCAATGAAGTGAGATTCAATCTAGTTCGTACGTGATCAGCGGGCTGACTCCTCGGTTTCGGCTGGCCGGTGGGTGACCCCAGGCGGGTTTGGGGGATTGCCCCGATGGTCTGGGGGCTGTCGTGACCGCACGATGGGGTCATGCCAGCGATTCCCGCCTTAACCCTCGCTCTCGACCCGGCCACCGGCAACCTGTTGCCGGTCAACGCCAACGCCGTGCTGTTCGGGTCGGTGCTCACGCTGGTGGTCATCGAGCTGGTGGTCAGCATCCGGGCCGGCCGGTGGAATCGGCGGGACAGCGCCACGTCGGTCGGCGTGGGGATCGGCTACCTGGCGGTCAAGGTGGCCGCCGCAGGGTCGGCCGCCGTCGCCGGCTACATCTGGCTGTACCGTCACGTCGGCATCTTCGACTGGTCGTGGCGTAGCCCGCTCACCTGGCTGGCGTACTGGATCATCGGCGACTTCGCCTACTACTGGATTCACCGGGCCGAGCATCGGGTGTCGGTGCTGTGGGCCTCACATCAGGTGCACCATTCGGCCGAGTCGCTGACGTTTGTGACCGCCGTGCGCATGCCCTGGACCGAGGTGTTCTACAAGCCGTTTACCGGGTTGTGGGCCCCGCTGCTGGGGTTTCCGCCGATCATGTACCCGGTGATGGGTGCCTTCAGCCTGATGGTGGGCCAGCTTCAACACACCGAGATGATCACCCGGCTGGGCTGGTTCGATCGCTGGTTCACCACCCCGTCCAACCACCGGGTCCACCACGCCTCCAACCCGCAGTACCTGGACAAGAACTTCGGTGGGCACACCATGATCTGGGACCGGCTGTTCGGCACCTACGAGCCCGAGGTGGAGGTGCCCAGCTACGGCCTGACCACGCCGCTCGAGGATCAGCGGGTGCGCCGCGTGGCGCTGGGGGGATTCCCGCAGCTGATCCGTGCGCTGCGCAGCGCCGGGTCGCTGCGCCGAGCAGGCCGCCTGGCCCTGGCCCCGCCGACGCAGTGAGGTGCCGGTGTCCGGTCGGCTACCCCTCGGCCGAGCGGAGCAGCTCCCCGGCCAGCACCCCGCGGGTCAGCATGGTCAGCGGGAGGTCGGCGGCCTCGTCGAAGGGCCACCAAGCGACCTCGGCGCTGCTTCCGTCGGTCTCCATGATCTCGGGTGCGCCTCGAGCGGTGCCCCGATAGATCACCCCCACGTTGTGTTTGATCTGCATTGTGCCCCAGGACTCGTACACCCGTGAGTCAACGTCGTGGATCGTGACGTTGGTGAGCGCCAGACCGGTCTCCTCGTAGCACTCTCGGTGCAGCGCCTCCAGCGGGGACTCACCCGGTTCGACGCCGCCACCGGGCAGGTTCCAACAGCCGGCTTCGGGGTCGTCGATCGCCAGCTTGACCAACAGGATGCGGGGGACGTCGGCGTCATGGTTGGTGGCGATGGCGTAGGCGCCGAGGCGCCGCCGTGAGCTGCGAGGCCGGTGGGGGATGCCAAGGCCCGGGCCAGGCTGATCGTCGGCGGGTTGCTGGGAGCGAGCGCCGGCTCGAACCAGGTCGACCGCCGCCTCGGCGTTCCATGCCAGCTCGGGCAGAGCGTCCATCGGGTGCCAAGCAACCAGATCGCTGGTGCCGTCGTTCTCGACCAGCACGGGCGTGCCGTCCGCAACGCGGGCGGCGAAGATCATCCCGATGGCCATGCCTTCGGGAAAGCTGCCTTTAGCGGCGACGCGCCGGGCGTAGGACGTCAGCAGCGGCCCGGGGACGCTGTCGAGCGACGTCTCCTCGGCAACCTCCCGCACGACGGTGTCGCGCGGGTGTTCGCCCCACTCGATGCCGCCACCGGGAAGCGCCCACTGGCCCGGGAACCGCGCATCGGGCCCGCAGCGGGTGAGCAGGATCTCCAGTGAGCCCTCATGGTCACGGGTGGCGAGCGCGTAGCCGCCCACCCGCACGGCGAGCCGGTTCGATCCGCTCATCGTCGACGGCTTGGTTGGAAGTCGGGGGTGGTCGGTCGCATCGAATCCTCACGTGGTGTTCACCGCACAGTGCGTGCGATGTTCTGGGCCGTCGGCCATCATCTCACGATGGGCATCGTCGGTATCGATCACGTGCAGCTCGCCATGCCCGCCGGCGGGGAGGACAAGGCCGTCGCCTTCTACTCCGGGGTGCTCGGCATCTCGCAGGTGGCCAAACCGATGCACCTGGCCAAGCGGGGCGGATGCTGGTTTGAGGATGGACCGCTCAAGGTTCACCTCGGGGTCGAGGCCGACTTTCGCCCGGCCCGCAAGGCCCACCCGGCGCTGCTTGTCGACGGGCTGGGGGCGCTCGTGGAGCGGCTGCACGGCGCCGGGGTCGACGTTGTCGTCGACGAGCCGCTGGAGGGCTACGACCGGGTGTACGCGAACGATCCGTTCGGCAACCGCTTGGAGCTGCTCGAGCCGCTGGGTTGAGCCTCGGCCGGCTCAGTCCAGACCGTGCTCGACCGCATAGCGGATCAGCTCCTGGCGCCGGTTGAGGTGCAGCTTGGACAGGATGTTGCGCACGTGGTTCTCGACGGTCTTGTCGGCGATGAACAGCTCGGCGCCGATCTCCTTATAGGTGTGGCCACGGGCGACGTAGGTGAGTACCTCGCGCTCGCGGTCCGACAGCGCCGAGTGGCTCTCGGTGCCTTTGGCCAGACGGCGGAACTCGCCCAGCACCAAGGCGGCCAAGGCCGGGCTAAACACCGGTTCGCCCTGGGCGGCGCGCCACAGGCCGTCGCGCAGCTCGTCGGGCGGGGTGGACTTCACCAGGTAGCCGGCGGCGCCGGCGGCGACTGCGTCGAGCAGGTCGCGTTCCTGCTCCGAAACGGTGAGCATCACCACCTTGGTGTCCTCGCCGCACTCACGAGCCACCTTGATGCCGCCGCCCTTGGGCATGTGCAGGTCGCACACCACCAGGTCGGGCTGGGTCTCGCCGATGACGGCGATCGCCTCGTCGGCGTCGCCGGCCTCGCCGACCACCCAGAAGTTGGCCCCAAGGTCAGCTCGCACGCCTGAGCGCCAGATCGGGTGGTCGTCGCACAGCACCACTTTCACCTGACTGCGGTTGGCGGACGGCGTGGAGGCATCGGTCATCGGTCCAACGGTATCCGGCTTCCAGCGACCCGGTGACCGATCAGTCAGGCGTCAGGTCAGACAGCTTGTCGTCGGGATTCTTGTCGCAGTAGGTCTCGAGCGAAGGTAGGCGCAGGTTAAGGTCGGAAGCTGTCGGATTGTCAGCCGACGGATCGCCTCGCTCGTAGATCTCCTCCACCGCCTTCTGCTTCTCCTCGGCCGTGTAGTTGGCAAAGTCGGCGCAGGTGTCGCTACCGATTGAGAAAGAAAAGCTGCATCCGGCTGTTGAACCGATGAGCACTCCTGCGGCGATGAGTGGGCGCGCATTCATGCTTGATCCCTTCCGGTTGGCCTGTAGCGAGAGTAGCGGGCAGCGGCCTTTGAGCGGGCCAAACCGGGCCTGAACCGAGGTAGTGAGCGGCCTCAGACGGGTTGGGTTGAGGATGCTCCAGCGTCGGTCACCGCCAGGCGGGTGGCGAGCGACCCAGCCAGGCCAAGTGTTCCAGCAAGGGGACGCAGGGCACGCACCTTGATTGAGGCCACCGAAGCGGCCAGCGCACAGGCGGTGAGCGCCTCGGCCGCCTTCATGCGCCGACCCGCTCGGCCGGCCTCGTAGGCATCGGCCACCTCGGGGTGGTCGGCCAGATCCCGGGTCATCGCCTTGACCACGACTAGGTCGGCGGCACGGGCCCCGATGGCGAACGTGCGCACCGCCCGCTCCTCGGCAGGCGACATCGGGATCAACTCCAGCGCGCCCGCTCCGGCCGAGGCGGCGGAGGCGACGAACAGCCTGGGCAGCCATCTTCGGGCGTGCCACCAGGCCGGCTGGGCGGTGGCACCCAGCAGTACGCCGGTGTAGCCGGCCATCGGCAGGCCGAGAAGCCCGGCGGCGATCCCGGCGGTGTCGCCGAGGAATCGAAGCTGACGACTGCGGGAGCGTCCTAGCACGGCGGCGCCCGCCGACGCGGTGCCAAACCCGGCGAGCACCCACGAGCCGACGTTCATCGGCGAGCTGGGACGAAACACCCGCAGCATGTGCCAGAACCGTTCTGGGCGGCCAAGGTCGGCGACCAGCAGCACCGACCCGACCGCAGTGCCGCCCAGCGCGATCACCCGTCCGGACTGCACCATCCGACGGTCGGTGCCACCCAGCTTGGCCAGCTGCGCCCCGGCCGACAGGGCGGCGGCCGCGCCGGCCATGCCCCCGATGGCGAAGTAGGCGGGCACCTCCCAGGTCCAGCGCGACGCTTTGACCACCCGCTTGCTGGCCTCCTCGGCCACCGTGGTCTGTGACGGGTCGCCGAGGTGACCCCGGTCGCCAACCCGGTCGCCGGCGTCCAGGTCGGCGCCCTCGCCGGACAGCTCGGCCCGCCGGGTATCGACGTTGCGGCCGTCGCTGACGAACTCACCCGCAGCAAGGGCCTGCCAGCTGCCGGGTGCGTGTTTCATCACGATGTCGGGCGGCGTCGCGGCGCCACCCGTCCCGGCAACACTCGAACGCGTCCCCGTGCCCGGCGAGTTGGTCGACTTGTTCCGACCTGAACTGTCGCTCCCGTCCTCACTCATCGGGTCCGCCCCCCGGACAGCATCGCCACGGCGACGCCGGCGGCCATCGCACCGAGGGCCCCGGCCATCGACTTCCAGCTCTCGTTGACCGTGTTCTGGGGCGCCACCGGGTTGGTGGGCAGCGAGTACACGTCCGGCGAATCCAACAGCAGGTAGAAGGCGTGCAACCCCCGGGTGCCGGGCAGGTTGTCGTCGTCAGCGCCGTACAGCTGGGCCTCTGTCACCCCGCGATCGTGCAGCTCGGCGAGGCGGACGTCGGCCCGCTGGCGCAGCTCGTCCAACTCGCCGAACGCGATCGCCTCGGTGGGGCACGCCTGGGCGCAGGCGGGCGTCTCGTCGTCTTTCAGCCGGTCGTAACACATGGTGCACTTCCAGGCCCGCCCATCGGTGGGGTGCCGGTCGATCACCCCAAACGGGCAGGCGACCACGCACGTGCCGCAGCCGTTGCAGATATCGCTCTGCACGTACACCGTGTCGTACTCGGTGCGCACCAGAGCGCCGGTCGGGCAGTTGTCCAGGCAGCCGGCGTCCTCGCAGTGCTTGCACGAGTCGGCGATGAACAGCCACGAGAACGGATCCCCCAGGTTGGTCTCCTGGCCCGACACCGGCTCGTCCCGCTCGATGAACCCGACGTGCCGCCACGTCGTCGCCCCCAGCTCGATCGTGTTGTCGAAGCTCTTGGCTGTGAGGCTGAAGCCGTCGTCTGGCAGCTGGTTCCACTGCTTGCACGCCACCTCGCACGCCTTGCAGCCGATGCACACCGACGTGTCGGTGAAGAAGCCCACCCGGCGCGCCTCGCCGGTGACCGGATCGTTGGCGGTGGTCGTGCGCAGCGTCGGCGTCGGCGAGCGCTCGCTGGTGTTGGCCGGGGCGGAGCTCATCGGCGATCCTCCGAGGGTTGGTTGGGGGCAGAGGGGCCGGGTGTGGAGGCGCCGGGTGCGCCGCCCAGCTTGTCGGCGGCCATGGTGACGCCGTGCGGCCCGGCGGGCCGGGTGACGCTGGGCAGGTCCCGAGCCGGGGCCTCGCCGTCGGGTTCGGGTTGCAACGGTCCGTCGGTGCCGGCGCGAAGGTTGCGAGCCACCCGACCGGGAACAAGGTCGATCGTGATCGCTTTGCACTCCTCGATCGTCACGTTGGGCTCGCCGCAGATCTTCTGCAGCTCGTTGGGGGACGCCCCACCGATCTGCCCGGTTCGGCCCCACTGATAGGGCAGGCCAACCGTGTGCACGGTGCGGTCCGCCACCTGCAACGGCACCAGGCGTCGTGTGACCAGCACCCGCATCTCCACCTCGGCCCGCAGCGACTTCATCGTCACCCACCCGCCGTGCTCGATGCCGCGCAGCTCGGCCAACTGGGGCGAGATCTCACAGAACAGCTCGGGCTGAAGCTCGCCCAGCCACGACAGGTTGCGGTTGGCCATCGTGCCCGACCCGAACGTCTCGGTCAGCCGGTAGGTGGTCAGCACGAACGGAAAGCGGGGGTCGTCGTAGGCCCAGTGGTACGGGTTGTCCGGGCGGTCCCATTGGGTGCGCTCCGGTGTGTGTTGCTGGCGGTACAGGCGGTTGGGGGCCACGCCTTCGAGCGGCTCGTAGTGGGTGGGCAGCGGCCCGTCGCGCAGCCCCTCGGCCACCCACAGTGCTCCGAGCCCGTCGGTCTGCATGATGAACGGCTGGTCGCCGGCGATCAGGTCGGTGCCGGTGGCGTCGGGACCGGGTCGATACGACGGCGCCCGGTCGATGGGAAAGTCCGGCGTGTCGTGGCCCACCCATGCCCCGGCCCCCTTGGGCCCGGCCGTCTCGTCCCACCAGATGAAGGCTTTTTCTTCCGACCAGGGGCGGCCCTCGGGGTCGGCCGAGGCCCGGTTGTACAGGTTGCGGCGGTTGGCCGGCCAGGCCCAGCCCCAGTCGAGGGCGGCGCCCCGCTCACCCGGCGTGCCGTCGCGGTTGCGGGCGTGGTTGTCGCCGCCTGCCGTGACCCCGACATGGGTCCACGCGCCGGCCGCCGTCGTGCCGTCGTCGCGCAGCTCGCCAAATGAGGCGAGCGGCCCGTGCGGTCCGAAACCGCCGATCTCGGCGAGCACCTCGTCGGCCGCCGGCTCGTCGATCGGCCCCTCGGTGGTGTAGTCCCAGGTGCCGTCGAGAATCGGGGCGTCCTTGGGATCGTCGCTGCCGGCGTAGATCTTCTTCAGCCGGGCCATCAGGTGATGGACGAACCACAGCTCGCTGCGGGCGTCCCCAGGGGGCTGCACCGCCTGGTCCTTCCATTGCAGGATGCGCTGAGTGTTGGTGAAGGACCCTTCCTTCTCCACGTGAGCGGCCGCCGGGAACAGGAACACCTCGGTGTCGATATCGGCGGGATCGATCTTGCCCGAGTCGTACTCCTCGCCGCGCTTCCAGAACTCGGCGGTTTCGATCATCGTCAGGTCGCGCACCACCATCCAGCGCAGCTTGCGGAAGCCCGACCGCTGCAGTGAACCGTGCACCGACGACACGCCGACGTTCTCGCCGGCGACCATCATCCCCTCGACCGCGCCGTCAGCCATGGCCGCCTGGGTCACCATGTAGCTGTGGTCGCCGGTCAGCCGGGGCAGGCGGTCGAAGCCGAAGTCGTTGTCGGCGGTGGCGGCATCGCCAAACCAGGCTTTGAGCAGCGAGACCATGTAGGCGGGCGTGTTGGCCCACCAGCCGGACGCCTTGGTCACCCGCTCGAGGTAGGTGGCCAGGTCGGTGTCGTCGGCGTTGGGCTTGGGCAGGTAGCCGGGCAACAGGTCGTAGAGCACGGGCAGGTCGGTGGCCCCCTGCACGTTGGCGTGGCCCCGCAAGGCCAGGATGCCCCCGCCCGGCCGGCCGATGTTGCCCAGCAGCAGTTGGAGCACCCCGAGCGAGCGGATGTTCTGCACGCCCTTGGTGTGCATGGTCAGCCCGACGGCGTAACAGATCATGCCGGTGCGGTCCCGGCCCGACGCGGAGGTGAACGTCCCGGCCGCCCGGGCGAACGCCTCCGGTGAGATGCCGCAGATGTCGGACACCATCTGGGGCGTGTAGCGGGCGTAGTGGCGCCGGAGCAGCGACATGACGCAGCGGGGGTGAGTGAGCGTCGGGTCGGAGGCGATCGCCCCGGACTCATCCCGTTCGAACTGCCAGGTGGCGGTGTCGTACCGGCCCTCGTCGCTCATCCAGCCGCTGAACAGCCCGTCGAGTTCGTCGGGCAACTCGATGCCCTCGGCGACGATGTGGTCAGCGTTGGTGTACGCATCGACAAACTCGGCGAAGTACCGCTCACCGGTGAGGACGTAGTTGATCAGCCCGCCGATGAAGGCGATGTCGGTGCCGGGCCGGATCGGCACGAACTGATCCGCCGAGGCCGATGTGCGGCTGAAGCGCGGATCGACGTGGATGATCTTGGTGCCGGCGGTGCGGGCCTCCATCGCCCACTGGAAGCCCACCGGATGCGCCTCGGCGAAGTTGGAGCCGATGATCAACACCGCATCGGCGTTGGGCAGATCCTGGAGGTAGGTGGTGCAACCACCCCGGCCAAACGTGGTCCCCAGACCGGGGACGGTGGCCGAGTGTCATATGCGGGCCTGGTTCTCCACCTGCAACACGCCGAGCTGGGCCCAGAACTTGGCCAGCAGGTAGCACTCCTCGTTGTCGAGGGTGGAGCCGCCCATGAAGGCGATGCCCTGGCTGCGGCGCAGCGGCCGCCCGTCGGCGTCGGACTCCTCCCAGGTGCGGTCGCGGGTCTCGGCGATCAGCGCAGCCACCCGGTCCATGGCATCGTCGAGCGCGATCGGCTCCCACTCGGTGGCGCCCGGTCGCCGGTGCAGCACGGTGTCGAGGCGGTGGGTGCCGGTCACCAGCTGAAAGGTGGCCGACCCTTTGGGGCACAACCGTCCCCGGTTGATCGGGCTGTCCGGGTTGCCCTCGATGTTGGTGATGCGGCCCTCGCGCACGTACACCCGTTGGCTGCACCCGACTGCGCAGTACGGACACACCGACGTGGTCACCTGGTCGGCATCGGCGGTTCGGGACGACAGCTCGCGGGTGCGGGTGCTGAACGCTCCCTCGCCGAGCGGGTCGCCGCCTCCGCCGGTCAGCTGATCGAGCACTGGCAGCGCATCGGTGAGCCTGCCCCACAGCGCCTTCGCCCGGGCAGATTTGCTGCTCTCGTCGTGACGGTGAGCCGGCCCGTCGAGGGGGCCGGCGGGTCCCGGCCCGTGGCGTTCGGACTCGGCGTCGGTTAAAGCCACAGCGCGTTCCCCTCCTTCGCTCGGTCACCCGATCCCTACCCGGGTGACGCAGCCCTCAACTTAGAGCGTTCGCCGCCGTCGGAAGTGGCCGTCCGATCACGCAGCGGTGGTGACGGCCTCGGGCATGCGGCGCTCGTCGGGCCGACCCGGCGTCCAGCCGGGGCGACCGAAGACGTGGCCGAGCTTGTTACGGAGCCCCTTGGCCGAGCGCACGTCGCGGGCGATGTCGGCGAACTCGTGGTAGGCGATCCGCACCGGGTTGAAGGTGTCGATGTTTTTGGTCAGCCCGTACTTGACCCGTCGCACCTCGGGCTCGAACGTACCGAACAGCTTGTCCCACACGATGAAGATGCCGGCATAGTTCTTGTCGAGGTACTGAGGGTTGGCCCCGTGGTGTACCCGGTGGTGGGACGCAGTGTTCATCACCGCCTCGACCGGTGCTGGCAGCCGGTCGATCGCTTCGGTGTGCACCCAGTACTGGTACAGGAGGTTGTAGAGCCCTGCCTGGGAGGTCATCGCCGGGGTGAAGCCCAGCAGCGGCATGGGCAGAAAGATCCAATGGGTGAGGATGCCAGACCACGGCTGGCGCAGCGCCGTCGACAGGTTGTAGCGCTCGGAGCTGTGGTGGCTGACGTGGTTGGCCCACAACAGCCGCACCTCGTGCATCCAACGGTGATCCCAGTAGTACAGGAAGTCCCAGGTGAGCATCGCAGCGGCGAAGCCGTACCTGGTCGAACCCAGGTTGGCGATGCGGTGGCGATAGGCCCACCGGTCGATGCGATGGGTGATGCCGAAGGTCGCCGCATTGGCCACCAGGTTGCCCGCCAGCATCCCCAGGCTGGCTGCGGTGTCCCGTCGCTCGTAGCCGACGGGAACGAGCGGATCGGCCGGCAGCTCTGGGTCGGACAGCTCCTCGCAGGACGCATCGTTCAAGTCCCCGAAGGTGCGCTTGGGTCGATCCTTCAACACGATGGCCTCGGCGGCCATCGACAGGACGAAGGCGGGCAGGATGATCGCCGCCTGCTTGGGGTCGATGGCAGCCGGGGTTCCGCCGGCGGGCGGATGGATCGGCGAGGTGGCCGCTCCATCCCGTTCGGTTGAGGACGGCGCCGTCGCCCGCCGATGTCGCAGTCGTCGCATGACCCCAGCCTTGCACGGGCCATCGGGTCGTGCCGCTCGGGCCGCGGCACTGTCGCGCAGCGTCACCGGACCGGGGCTCAGCTTGGTCGCAGGTACTTGCCGCCGTCGCTGTCCCACTGCTCGCGCAGGGTGCCTCGGACGCCGTCCAGGGCCTGGAACTGGGTGAAGACGCCGATGAGCAGGATCACGACGTAGAGCACCCACCACAGCGGGGAGTCGTCGATTGCGCCGACCACGCCCAGCTGCGCAACGTCGGTGGTGTCGATCGAGCCGACCAGCAACATGATGCCGCCGACGACGGCGGCCGATCCGGCGGCGGCTGTCAGCAGGGTCAACAGCAGCATGGGGAGTTCACCGACGATCGCCAGCAGGCCGAGCGCCATGGCAGCGACCACGCCGGCGAGCACGATCACCCACCCCCACGTGACGTTGAGCGCCACCATGAGGCTGGAACCCAGCATGAAGCCGATGCCGCCCATCGCCAAGATGACCGACACCTCGTAATACAGGTAGGCGAGGAAGGCGAACACAACCGCCAGCGCGATGCCGACGATCCACGCAGCAGCGGTGGACAAGAAGTTGGCGTCGGTGGCGGCACCGACGGCCCCCGCCCCCAGCATGAAGCCGATGAGGGATCCCCAGATCGGGATGACCACCCGCATGGTGAGGTAGCCGCGCAGCGCAAAGAGGGCGCCGATGGCGATGGCCAGGATGCCGAGTATGACGTCGTTCATGTCCCCATGATGCCCGAAACACGCAGGCTCGATGCGGACGGCGCTCGCGTTAGTCGTCCTCCTCGACGGCGTCGTGGCCGCTGACCAGCACGGGGCAGTGGGCGTGGCGGATGATGTGGTCGGAGACCGACCCGAGGAATGCCCGGCGCAGCCCACCGTGGCCTCGCGACCCGATGACGATGACGGTGGCGTCGATCTCTTCCGCATACGCGCACACGGTCGGCCCGGGCGAGCCGATCAGCACCTGATGTTCGACCGACTCGAGTCCCAGGGCCTGCTGGGCGGTGGCCAGCATCTCTTCGGCGTCGGCCTTGGCGGCAGCGTTCTGCGCATCGAAGGCCTCCGCCGACATGGTGGAGCCGGTGAACCCGCCGCCGGTCACCAGGGTGGGGTCGGGTTCGGCGATGACCGCCACCAGTTTCAGCGCAGCGTCGGGACGCAGCACCTCAAGGCCAGCGACGGCCGCTTGCAACGCCAGTTCGGAACCATCGAGACAGATCAACGCAGGTGAACTCATGCCGTGAAACTATCGCCGTCAACCTCCTGCCGGGGCGCACTGCGAGGAACGGGCCGGGCGGGGGCTGAGTCGAGCGACTCGTCGGTGCCGGGAGATGGCGGGACGGGAGACGTTCCGCGGCGGCCCGTCCTGATCCGCTGCGTCCTGTGTAAGAAATGCGCAACATCGTGCGGTTCTCAGCTGGGCCGATCCTCGTGAGCCGGTATGGCGGGACGAGGCTGTCTAGCCTGACCAGGCGACATGTCCGGCCAATTCGGTTCGACCAGCCCGGTTGATGAGTGGTCCGTGTCCACCGCGAAGAGGGCCCCATGACATCTCCGATCGAAGTTCGAGGCCTGAAGAAGTACTTCGGACGAACCGTGGCGCTCGATGGGCTCGACCTCGAGGTCCGCGGCGGGGAGGTGCACGGCTTCCTGGGCCCGAACGGATCTGGGAAGTCGACCACCATCCGGGTACTTCTCGGCATGTTGAGGGCCGACGGCGGCTCGGTGTCGGTGCTCGGTGGGAATCCGTGGCGAGACGGCGCCGAGCTGCACCGTCGTCTCGCCTACGTCCCGGGCGATGTCACGTTGTGGCCCGAGCTGACCGGCGGTCAGGTCATCGACCTCCTCGGCCGGCTGCGGGGTGGGCTTGATCACCGACGTCGAGATGACCTGCTCGAACGGTTCGAGCTCGACCCGACCAAGAAGGGCCGCGCCTACTCCAAAGGCAACCGGCAGAAGGTGGCGCTCATCGCCGCGCTCGCCTCCGACGTCGAGCTGTTGCTGCTCGACGAGCCAACGGCCGGGCTCGACCCGTTGATGGAAGAGCAGTTCCGCGCGCTCATCCAGGCCGAGCGCACGGACGGCCGCACCGTGTTGTTGTCGAGCCACATCCTGTCGGAGGCCGAGGCGCTGTGCGATCGGGTCTCGATCATCCGCCAGGGCGTCACCGTGGAGACCGGGACCCTGGCGGATCTACGGCATCTGACCCGGGTGGCGGTGAAGTCCGATGTCGCACGACGACCTGACCTCAGCGGGTTGCCCGGCGTTCACGATCTCGTGCTGAACCACCTCGACGGCGCGGGGTTCCGAGTCGGATGCCAGGTGGACAACCCTGCGCTCGGGGCAGTCCTCGAACGACTCACCGCCGCGGGGGTCACGGCCCTCAGCAGCCAGCCCCCGACCCTCGAGGACCTCTTTCTGCGTCACTATGCGACCACGGCCGCTCAGCCGGCCGACTCGCCCGCACCATGAGGCTTGCACCGCGTGGGACGGAAGGGACGTGCAGCCTCCTCCGGCTCGCCCTCCGACGCGACCGGATCCTCGTTCCGGCGTGGACCTCGGTGCTCGCGCTTGCCGCCGTGGCATCCGCACAGGCCGTGAATGGTCTGTACTCGACGCTCGACTCGAGGGTCGAGGCAGCCGACGCGGTCAACGCGTCGGCTGCACTCGTCGCCATGTTCGGACGGATCTATGACCCGACGTCGCTCGGCGCCATCGCGATGGTGAAGATGACAGCGTTCGGCGGAGCCGGGGTCGCGATGATCGCCGGGATGATCACGGTGCGTCACAGCCGCACCGAAGAGGAGACCGGCCGCCTCGAGCTGCTCGGTGGCGCGGTCGTCGGTCGCCGCGCTTGGCATCGCCGCCATCACGTCCGTGCTCATCGGGGCGGTGACCGCGCTCGGACTGGTGGCCTCGGGTCTTCCCGCCAGTGGTTCACTCGCCTTTGGCGCGGCCTGGGCGGGCGCCGGTCTGGCCTTCGCCGGGGTGGGTGCCGTCGCCGCCCAATTGGCCCGAACGTCGCGGGGCGCGACGGGGCTTACCGTGGGCGTGCTGGGACTTGCTTACGTGATGCGGGGCATCGGCGACACCAGCGCTCAGCTGTCGTGGCTCAGCTGGCTGTCTCCGCTCGGCTGGGTCCACTCGGTCCGGGCCTTCGCAGGGAACCGTTGGCCGGTGCTGGCGCTACTCGTCGGGTTCGCTGGAGTCATGGCGCTGGTCGCCTACGCCATCGCGGCGCGGCGCGATTTCGGAGCCGGCGTGCTCGCAGATCGGCCGGGACCGGCGCGTGCCCAGGGCTGGCTCGGCAGTACCGTTGGGCTCGCGTGGCGTCTGGAGCGGGGAGCTCTGATCGCCTGGGTCATCGCCTTCGCGATTCTCGGCCTCGTGGTGGGCGGGGTAGCCGGTGACGTCGGCTCCTTCCTCAACACGTCCAGCGGCCAGGACGTTCTGCGACGTCTTGGGGGCGAGAAAAGCCTCGTCGACGCGTACCTCGCCGCCGAACTGGGCATCCTCGGCGTCGTCATCGCAGCGTACGGTGTCCACGCCGCCCTGCGCCTCCGGACCGAGGAGGATTCCCGACGTGCCGAGGAGGTCCTCGCCACCGGGGTCACCCGCGTCCAGTGGGTCGGCAGCTTCATCCTCGTGGCCGCCGCAGGCACGGTCTGTCTGGCCCTCGCCGTTGGACTCAGCTCGGGAGCCGCCCGAGCCGTCCAGACGGGCCAGGTCTCGGACCTCTTTGACCTCCTGGCGGGCGCGCTGGTCCAACTCCCGGCCGTGTGGCTCGTCATCGCCGTGGTAGCGGCCGCCTACGGCATCGGATCTCGTGCTGCCCTCATCGGGTGGGGTGCACTGGTTGCGTTTCTGTTGCTCGGCGAGATCGGGCCCCTCCTCGAGCTGCCGGAGTGGATCATCGAACTCTCCCCGTTCGCCCACGTCCCAAAACTTCCCGGAACGACACTCACCGTTGCCCCGCTCGTGGTTCTTCTGGGGCTCGCTGCGGCCCTTCTGCTGGTCGGTCTCGCCGGGTTCCGCCGGCGAGACCTCGCCTGAGCAACCGGCGAACCCGGTGGTCACCCGGTAACGAGCGAAACCCCTGCTGGAGCAGGGGTTTCGCTGCAGAGCGGGTGACGAGAATCGAACTCGCATTCTCAGCTTGGGAAGCTGATGTTCTACCATTGAACTACACCCGCGACGGCCCCTGGATCATAGTGGACCCGCTCTTTCGCACCGAGTGCAGCCTATTGGCGAAGTGATCGAGGCTCGCCGTCGAGATGTCCGATTTCCGCCAGACACGGTCCGAATCCTCTGGGAGAATGGGGCCATGTCCTCCCCGAAGCCGCCCAAGTCGCCGGTCGCACCCGCCGACCAATGGTCGGTCGCCTCGCTGCTCGCCGACCCGGAGCGCTGCTATCGGGCGGTGATCAGCCGTGACCGGCGATTCGACGGCCGCATTGTCTTGGCAGTCTCCTCCACCGGGATCTACTGCCGGCCCAGCTGCCCGACGGGGATCCGCCCCAAGCGCGCCAATGCCCGGTTCTATGCCACCGCAGCGGCGGCTCAGGGCGCAGGGTTTCGGGCCTGCAAACGCTGCCGTCCAGACGCTGCCCCCGGATCACCGGAGTGGGCGATGGGCGACGATCTGGTCAACCGGGCCATGCGGGCAATTTCCGCCGGCGAGATCGATCGCCTGGGCGTGGACGGGCTCGCCGACGGGCTGTCGGTCAGCCCGAGGCACCTCACCCGGATGCTGCACGCGCGGGTGGGGGCGACCCCGTTGTCGCTGGCACGGGCGCGCCGGGCCCATGCGGCCAGGCAACTGCTGGAACACTCCAACCTGTCGATGACCGAGGTGGCCTTTGCCGCGGGGTTTGGCAGCGTCCGGCAGTTCAACGACACCGTCCGAGAGGTGTACGACCGAACGCCGTCAAACCTGCGCCAGGCCCGGATGGCCAAGGGCGTCGCAAGCGGAGCGTTGTCGCCGGGGAAGCGCCGCCGATCGCTGGCGAAGGTCGGCGACCTCCCACATCGCAGCGACGGGCCAGCCGTGCACGCCTCCGCCCCGGTACCGACCACGCTGCGCCTGGCGATCCGTCCTCCGTTCGATGCCGCCGAAGTGATTCGGTTTCTGACCTCCCGCGCGCTGCCCGGCGTGGAACACGGCGACGGCTCGACCTTTACCAGGCTGTTGAGCCTGTCCGGCGGCCCGGCGACCATCACGCTGCGCCCGGAGTTCGACGATCGCCGAGGCGGCGAGTCGGCTTCGGTCGATGATGGGATGAACGTGGAGCTGCGGGTCACCGACCTGACCGATCTCTCCGCCGCGGTAAGCGTGGCCGAGCGGCTCTGCGATGCCACCTGCGATCCGGCGGGGGTGGTCGAACTACTCGGGGCCGACCCTCACCTGGGGCCGTCAGTGCACGCCCATCCGGGACGTCGCATGCCGGCCTGTGCCGACGGGTTTGAAGCGTTGGTTCGGGCAGTGCTCGGCCAACAGGTGACCCTGGGCAGGGGGTTGAGGTTGGCCGGGCAGTTGGTCTCGGCCGTCGCCCGGCCCGCCCCCGACTGGGCGCCGTCAGGCCTGACCCATCTTCCCCTTTCCGCAGCCGACGTCGCCGCCGCCGACCTGTCGATGCTGGGTATGCCGGGCGCCCGTCGGCGTGCGCTGACCGCCGCCGCCGAAGCGGTCGCCTCCGGCGTGGTCAGCTTCGATGCCCACGCCAGCCGGCAAGCGGTGAGGCAAGCGCTGCTGGCCGTGCCCGGAATCGGCCCGTGGACCGTCGACTACGTCGCACTTCGCGGGCTGGCCGACCCGGATGCCTTCCCGATCGGCGACGTGGCGCTTCAGCGCGGGGCGGCCAACCTGGGTATCGACCGGGCACCATTGGCCCTGCTCACCCGGGCCGAAGCATGGCGACCCTGGCGAGCGATAGCGACGGCGCATCTGTGGGCCAACGCGGGAAACGGGGTGCAACCGTGAGCGTGATGCCCACCATTCCTTCCACCTCCGGCACGAGGAGCCAACGATGATGAATCCGACGACCGACAGCGACCGCAATGATCGGGGCACCCACCCGACGGTCAGCCGGGTGATCGACACCCCGATCGGCCCGCTCACCCTGGTAGCCGACGACGTCGGGTTGCGCGCGGTGACCTGGCCCGACGAGGACGGGGCCCGAGTGGGGCTGAGCGGGCAACTCGGCGCCTCCGATTCGTCTGCGCCATCGCCGACGACGGTCCACTCCAGCGCAGCGATCGCCACCCTCGAGGCGAGCGAGGCCCAGCTGCGGGAGTACTTCGCCGGTGAGCGACAGGACTTCGACCTGCCGATGCACCTGGTCGGTACCGACTTTCAACAGGAGGCCTGGCGGGGTCTGGCCGACATCCCCTACGGGCAGACGATCAGCTACGGCGAACAGGCCGAGCGTCTGGGTCGGCCCAAGGCCGTGCGGGCGGTGGGCGCGGCCAACGGCCGCAATCCGCTGTCGATCGTGTTGCCCTGCCACCGGGTGGTGGGCGCCAGCGGCGACCTCACCGGATTTGCCGCAGGCCTCGAAACCAAGCGCTGGCTGCTCGCTCACGAGTCGGATCAGGCGCCCCTGCCGTTCGCCTGATCGTTGGTCGCTCGACTACAGCGCTGATCATCGGCCGTGCGGTGACGAACTTGGGTGGCATTTGGGACTACAGGTGACCCAAAGTCCACCCAAGTCGGAGGTGGGTATGTGGGCGTTGGAGGAGGGTTCGTCGAGCGGCTGGACGGTTGTCCGGGCGGGCTACGCCTCGACAAAGCCAGCAGCTTGGTGGCAGTTCAGGCCTTGCGCAGCCAGCGATTTGGTGGCGGGTCAGGCCTTGAGCGCGACCGGCAGGTTGGCGGCGGCTCAGCCCTTGAGCGCGGCCGGCAGGTTGGCGGCGGCTCAGCCCTTGAGCGCGGCCAGCAGCTTGGTCGGCGTGTCCTTGGGGCTGATCTTGGGCCATGCCTGCTCGATCACGCCGTCGGCATCGATGAGGTACGCCGAGCGGATGATGCCGTCGTACACCTTGCCGTACAGCTTCTTCTCGCCCCATGCACCGAAGGCCTTGGCCACTGTGTGATCAGGGTCGGAGAGCAACGGAAACCCCAGCGAGTGCTTGGTGTCCCAGTTGTGTTGCTTCTTCGGTGTGTCGGGGCTGATGCCCAGGATGGTGACGTCGCCGATCTCGCCGGCGATGTCACGCAGGCCGCAGGCCTGGGTAGTGCAGCCGGGAGTGTTGGCCTTGGGGTAGAAGAAGACCAGTGTGCGATGGCCCCGCAGGTCGGCCAGGGCAACCGTGTCGCCGTGCTGGTCGATCAGTGAGAAATCGGGAGCAGGATCGCCGATGGTCGCCATGGGTGCCGAATCTAGCCAGCCGCTCGTCGCAAAGGCGCGGTCACAACGTCAGTGGGTGGGGCACGTTGCGAAATCTGTCGCTATCGCGCGCTCTACGACGCGGAAGCGGCAGACTTCGGTCTGAGCCGTGGATCGACGGCGAAAATCGGGGAGGGGAGATGGCTGTTCTGGAACCCTGGGCTGAAAGCATGGAGCCATGAGCAGGCTCAAGCGGTTCACCAAGCTGGCCACCGAGTTCGTGGAGTTCATGGCCAAGCCGTCCGCCAAGTCGGCGGCCGGGCCGGGTCGAGCCACTCGGCGTTCGAAGAAGCCGTCCGCCTCCAGTCCAGTCGGCACGGCCGAGACCCGCACGTCATCCGGCACGACCAAGGCTGCTCAGCCATCCGGTCGGATCAACGCCGATACGCGCAACCCGGCCAAGCCCAGCGCCGTCGCGGCCCCGTCCAGCACCAAGGCCACGGGACCAGCAGCGACCCCTGCCACGAGGCCGAAGGACACGTCGGGGCCGCTCGAGGTGAGCTATGCGCCGGAGGCGGACGGCGAGCCCGACCCGGGCGAAGTTGTGTGGACCTACGTCAGCTACGAGGACGACCCCAGCCAGGGCAAGGACCGGCCGGTGGCAGTCATCGGCTGGGACGGGCCGGTGCTGGGTGTGGTGCAGCTGACCAGCAAGGACCACCGCCGCAACGACTGCGTGCCGATCGGCACCGGCGACTGGGACCGCGAGCATCGACCCAGCTTTGCCAAGATCGACCGCATCCTCCGGGTGAAGCCAGCCGACGTCCGCCGAGAGGGCGCCGTGTTGGCCGAGGATCGTTTCAACAACCTCATCAAGGCACTTCGGGCGATGCACGGCTGGCCGTTGGACACCAATGACGACGCTTGACGGTTCCGCCAGGCGGTGAGCGGTAGCGGGAGCCGCCCCTACCGACGCAGTGCCTCAACGGTGACCTCCATGTGCCCCAGGACCGTGGTCGGCCCGGTCAGTCGGCCCGACGAACAGCGTGCAGGTAATACCGGTCACCGTGCACGCCCAGGTTGCGGATGACGTCAAACCCGGCAGCGTCCAACATGGCGTCGACGCAGGCGACGTTGGGACCCACCCAGTTGGTGGGGTCACCGGCCAGCTCGCTGTGGGGGTAGAACCACAGACGGGGTCGATGGCCGAGGTCGAAGCCGACGGCATCGCGCTTCAGCCGTCGAGACAGTGTGCCGGGCAGCCACACTCGTACGTCCTGGTGGACGTAGGTCTTCAAGACCAGAAGCCCGCCCGGCCTGATTACCTTGGCCAGGTTGCGGAAGCCGAGCATTGGGTGCTCGAGGTGATAGAGCACGTTGAGGAACCACACCGAATCGAACATGCCGTCAACGTCGGGGTCGAGGTCGTAGATGGAGCGGTCACGAAACTGGGCGGCTGACCCTCGGAGCTCCTTGGCGATGGCGAACCCATTGCTGCCCGCAACCATGAGCGACGATAGGTCGTCGATGCCGATCACCTCGGAGGCTCCTCGGTCCTCGGCGGTGAAGCTGTAAAAGCCGTCCGAACACCCGACGTCGAGCACCCGCTGGCCGTCGAGATGTGCCGGCAGTGCCATCCGCGCCAGCTCGGTGTTGACGTCTTCGCCCCCAGGGGTGACGACGCCAGCGCCGACGTCGATGGGGTGGCGCCAAGTCGGATGAGCAGTGACCTTTGCTCGGATCGTGTCGGCGCTCGGAGCTGCGTGCTGGGGCATCCGGAGAGGATAGGGGAGGCTGCCCCCGGTCAGCGCGAGGAGCGGTTCCGCAGGATTCGAATGATCAGCAGCACCAAGGCGAGGAGGCCCAGCGCCGGCAGAACCCGCTTGGCCAGCGGCGCGCCAGCCGAATCGAGCAGGTCGACCGCCTCGGCCTCGGGAGAGTTGATCTTGCGGACCCCTGCCGGAGCCGCAGCGGTTGCGTCGGTCGCTCGAGCGGACGGCGTTCCGCTTGCCGCTCCGGCGCCGGTAGCGCTGTCAGCGTCGAGGGGTTTGCTGGAGTCGACCGCATCGGTGTCGGCGGTCTTGCCGGGCGATGCCTCGCTCGAGGCGTCGTCGTTGGAAGCGGCGACCGTTGAATCGGGCTCTTCGGCGCCGGATGCGGAGGACAACATTTCTCCAGCGTCAGCTGCCGACTCGCCGGGCCCGGTGGTCGCAGCCGATCCCGCCTTGCCTGTCGTGTCCTTCGTGTCAGTGGATTTGGCGGTGGCGGGCGGCTCGGCCTTGCCGGTCGTGTCCTTCGTGTCAGTGGTTTTGTCGGCCGCAGTCGACGCCGCCTTGCCGGTCGTGTCCTTCGCCTCAGCGGTCTTGTCGGTCGCAGCCGGCCCGGCCTCGTCGGCCTCGTCCTGTGGCTGCGCCGCGGCAGTCGAAGCCTTGTCGCCGCCGGCGAACACGTCGGACTCCAGGTTGTCGACGAACTGGCCGATCAGCTTGGTGGACACGTCGGACAACACCCCGCGGGCGAACTGCGCCACCTTGCCGGTCAGGGTCAGGTCGGTCACCAGCTCCACCTTGGTGACGTCGGCGCCGGCCTCGGTGAGCTGGGCCGTGATGGTTGCGTTGGCGTTGCCCTGGCCCCGGGTGTCGCGCCCCTTGGCGTCGATGATCACCATCTTGGCGTCGTCGTCCTTATCGACGATCTTGGCCGTGCCCTTATATTTAGCGGTGATCGGGCCAACCTTCACCTTGACCGTGCCTCGATACTCGTCGCCCTCGACCTCTTCCAGCTGGGCTCCCGGCATGGCCGGCGCAATCAGCTCGAGGTCGGTCAGCTTCGTCCATGCCTCCTCGATCGGGGCCTTCACCTCAAACGTGTTGCTCAGTTCCATCGCCGCAGTTCCTCCATGGTGTCGATGTCATCGGGAACGCCGGTAACGGCCACCCCTTGAACGAGATCGGGTTGCGACCTCATCAGTACCCGTGCCCCTTGGTCCCCAACCGCCGACAGGTCCGCCCAAACGCTTTCGGGAAGCCGAACCGGCGTTCGGAGCACCCCATCGTAGGAGGCCGCAGCGATCGGCGGGCTGGCTTCTGCATGAGCGACGGCGCGCCACGCAGCGGCCGTCGCCCCGGGTTGATCGCCCAGACCGACGACGACCGATCCGGCACCTCGACCACTCGCCCAGCTGATGGCCGCCGCCAACGTCGTCGCCTGGCCGGCCGCCCAGCCGGGATGCTCGACCAGGGTGATGTTGAGGCCCGCCAGCGCGTCGGCGACGGAGACAGCGCCCCAGACGACCGCCACGGGGCCGATCCCGGATTCGACGGCCGCCTCGACCGCATGGACGATGACCGGTCGACCGTCGCTCAGCGGGGCGAGCAGCTTGTGGCCCGGGCCGTCCCAGCGCGAGCCCTCCCCGGCGGCCAGCACGATGCCCACTGTTGCCCGGCCAGCTGGTGAGGCATCACCACATGCTGCGCCGTCCTCGGGTGGGCAGCCAGTTGCCGGGTCGCGAGTTGCAGGGTCGCCAGTTCCTGGGTTGCCCCTCGCTGTGTCGGTCGTTGCCGTGTCCGCGTTCGGGTGGCCGGGATTCAGTGAATCGCTCCGCTGCCGTGGCGCAACGGCCCGCCGGAACGGCCGGTCTGCATCTGGATGATCTCGGCACAGATCGACACGGCGGTCTCCTCCGGCGTGCGTGCGCCCAGGTCCAGACCGATGGGGGAGTGCAGCCGGGCAAGCTGGTCGGGGGACATGCCGGCCTCGACCAGCAGCGCCTCACGTTCGGCATTGGTGCGGCGGCTGCCCATCGCCCCGAGGTAGCCGACATTGGTCGCTGCCGCAGCAATGATGGCGGGCACATCAAAGCGGGCATCGTGGGTGAGCACGCACACCGCATCGCGCTGCCCGAGCGGCTCCTCGATGGCGGCGAGCACCCGCTGGGGCCAGTCGACGATGATCTCGTCGGCCTGCGGAAAGCGGGCCTTGGTGGCGAACACGGCGCGGGCGTCGCCGACGGTGACGTGGTAGCCGAGCAGCTTGGCCACCCGCACCAGCGACGCCGTGAAGTCGACCGCCCCGAAGATGTACATCCGGGGCGGTGGGGCGAAGCTCTCGATGAAGATCGACAGGTCCTCTTCCCGGGCCTCGCCGGCGGGCCCGTAGTGGCGCATGCCGGTCGAGCCGGCGGCCAACTCGCCGAGAGCGTCACGGGTGACCACCCGGTCGAGGTCGTCGTTGCCAAGCGTGCCGAGCGCCGGTCCGTCAGGTGTGACGAGCAGCTTGGCCCCAACGCCGTCGCCCTCGATGATCGTCGCCAGCGCCACTGGCAGCCCCGACTCGACGCACTCGGTCAGTCGCTCGAAAAGATTCACCAGTCGAGCGGTTCGATGAACAGGTGGATCGTGCCGCCGCAGGTGAGGCCGACCGCAAACGCATCGTTGTCGGAGTACCCGAAGGTGACGATGCGCCGCTCGCCGGTGTCGATGATGTCGAGCGCTTCGGCGACGACAGCGCTCTCGACACAGCCGCCCGACACGGAGCCGATCACCCGGCCATCGGCGGCCACCGCCATGGCCGCGCCCGGCTGGCGGGGGCCCGAACCCTCAACATCGACGACGCGGGCCAGGGCGGCGGGAACGCCGTGATCGCGCCACTGCGCCAGGTCCCCCAGGAGCTCTCGCATCAGTTCAACCTACGCTGCGAGTCATGGAATGGACCGTTCATGGATGGCGATCGATCTACGAGAGCGAGTGGGTGTCGGTGCGCCAGGCGGACGTCGAGCTGCCCGACGGGCAGCGCCTCTGGCATCACGTCGCCCATTACCCCAACAAGGCAGCGGCCGCCCTCGTCGCCGTCCCCGAACGGGGGGTGCTGATGCTGTGGCGGCATCGGTTCATCACCGACAGCTGGGGTTGGGAGCTGCCCGCCGGGCGGATCGACCCCGGGGAGCAGCCCATCGAGACCGCGGCCCGTGAAACCGAGGAGGAGGCCGGCTGGCGGCCTGGTCCTCTGAGCCCGCTGACGAGTTACCACCCGTCGAACGGGTCGAGCGACCAAACGTTTTATGTCTTTATGGCCACCGAGGCCGAGTACATCGGGGAACCGACCGACACCAACGAGGCCGACCGGGTGGAGTGGGTGCCGGTCGCCGACCTGCGGGGACTGATCGCGGACGGTCACGTCACCGACGGGTTTTCGTTGACCGCATTGGGTGTGGCGTTCACGTTGGGGCACATCGGCTGAGCCTCCCTACGCCACCCCGGCACCCAGGAGCGCCCGACGGGTGAGCACCTTGACCAGGTGACGTCGGTACTCGGGGGAGCCGTTGAGGTCGTCGGGTGGTTCGGTGTCGGCATCGGCCAGCTGAGCGGCGTCGGCGGCCGTTGCGCCCTGGGCGAGCGCCTCCTCGGTGGCGCCGGCCCGAATGCTGGTCGATCCCATGTTGACCAGCGCCACACCGGGTTGGCCACCGCTTCCGTTTCCCATGACAGCGGCCACTCCGACCACTGCCCAGTCGATCGCCCGACGGTTGAACTTCTGGTAGTTCCACGACGTGCCGGGACGCTTCGGTACCCGCACCTCGGTGATCATCTCGGTGGGGTCGAGGGTGGTCTCGAGAAAGCCGGTGTAGAAGTCGCCGATGGGGATCCGCCGGCTGGAGCCGTCCGCCCTGGCGGCGACCAGGGTGGCGCCCAGCGCCAGGCATGCGGCGGGTAGGTCCGACGCCGGGTCGGAGTGCGACAGCGAGCCGCCGATCGTGCCCCGATGGCGTACCTGCGGGTCACCGACCAGGTGGGCGACGTGTTTGAGGATCGGGCACTGCTGTGCCAGTACGTCGCTGGTCTCCAGCACCCGGTGGCGGGTGAGCGCACCGATCGCCAGCTCGTCACCGTCTTCTCGGATGTAGGACAGGTCGTCGATGCGGCCGATGTCGACGATCACCTCGGGCACCGCCAAGCGCAGCTTCATCATCGGCAGCAGGCTGTGACCGCCCGCCATCAGCTTGGCCTCATCACCGTGTTCGGTGAGCGCTGCGAGGGCGGCCTCGACGCTGTCGGCTTGGACGTAGTCGAACGCTGCGGGAATCATCTGGCGCTCCCCTCCGGTTGGGCGGTGGGTTTCTCGGCGTCGGCGGATTGACCCGTGGATTGGATGGCCGACCACACCCTGTGTGGGCTGGCCGGCATGTCCATGGCGGTGACCCCCAGGTGCGACAGGCCGTCGACGACTGCGTTCATCACCGTCGGGGCGGAGCCGATCGTGCCGGCCTCGCCAACGCCCTTGACGCCCAGCGGGTTGGATGGGCTGGGCGTGACGGTGTGGTCCAGCTCGAAGTTGGGCGTCTCCATCGCCGATGGCACCAGGTAGTCGCCAAGCGTGACCGTGCGCAGCTGGCCGTCGGCGTCGTAGACCGCCTCCTCCCACAGCGCCTGGGCGACGCCTTGAAGGATGCCGCCGTGCAGCTGGCCCTCGACGATCAGCGGGTTGACCTGCGGTCCGCAGTCGTCGACCGCGATGTAGCGCTGCAAACGCACCTCGCCGGTCTCGGTGTCGATCTCGACGATGGCGATGTGGGTGCCGAACGGGAAGGTGAAGTTGGGTGGGTCCCAGCTGACCTGGGCCTCCAGGTTGGGCTCCTCTCCCTCGGGCAGGTCGTGGGCGGCAAAGGCGGCAAAGGCCACCTCCTGCAGCGTCATCGACTTGGTGGGCGTGCCTTTTACCTGCAGGGTGCCCGCCGAGACCTCAAGGTCGTCGGGACTGGCCTCCATCAGGTGTGCGGCGATGCGCTTGGCCTTCTCGATCACCTTTTCGGTGGCCAGGTGCACGGCTGTGCCTCCGACCGACAGCGAGCGGCTGCCGTAGGTGTCGAGGCCCAGCGGGCTGATCGCAGTGTCCGAGTGCAACACCTCGATCAGGTCGGGATCGATGCCCATCTGGTCGGCGACCAGCATGGCCCACGAGGTCTCGTGGCCCTGGCCGTGCGGCGAGGTGCCGGTGACCACCTGCACGCCCCCGGTCGGCAGCATCCGTACGGTGGCGGCTTCCCAGCCGCCGGCCGAATAGTTGAGGGCGGCCAGCGTGCGGCTGGGCGCCAGCCCACACATCTCCATGTAGGTGCAGATACCGATGCCGAGCACCTTGGTGTCGCCGGCGTCCCGCCGACGCTGCTGTTCGGCCCGAAGTTCGTCGATGCCGGCCATTTCCAACGCCCGCGCCATCGTCGGCTCGTAGTTGCCCGAGTCCATGATGATGGCGCCGGTGGGGTTGGTGTAGGGGAACTGCTCGGGCTGGATGTAGTTGCGTCGGCGGATCTCCTCCGGCGTTACCCCCATCTTGCGGGCGAGTGCGTCCATCGCCCGTTCGATGGCGTAGGTGGCCTCGGGCCGGCCTGCGCCGCGGTAGGCGTCGGTGGGCACGGCGTTGGTGAACACCGACTGACACTTGAACGAGTAGTTACCGATGTCGTAGACGCCGTGGTAGATGAACCCGCCCAGCAGCGGAATGCCGGGGGTGAGCAGCTGGAGGTAGGCGCCCATGTCGCCGACCAGGCGTACCTTCATCGCCGACACCTTGCCGCGCTCGTCGGCGGCCAGCTCGATGTACTGCACCTGCCCACGGCCGTGGGTGGTGGCCTGGGCGGCCTCGCTGCGGGTCTCGGTCCAGCGCACGGGCTTGCCATGCTTGATCGCCAGCGTCACGCACAGCACCTCTTCGGCGTAGACGTTCAGCTTGGCGCCAAACCCGCCACCAACCGCAGGGGTGACCACGCGCACCTTGTGTTCGGGCACGCCGCAGGTGATCGCCAGCATCAGCTTGAGGATGTGGGGGATCTGGGTGGAGGAGTACACCACGATGCCGCCGCCGAACGGTTCGGGGACGACGGCGGTGCCCCGCGGTTCCATCGCCGAGGGCAACAGGCGCTGTTGGATGTAGCGCTCGGACACGGTGTGGGCGGCGTTGGCGAATTCGGCCTCGAGCGCGACCGGGTCGGGCGTGACGTCGTAGTCGTAACAGACGTTGCTTCCCAGGTCGGGGTGCACCAGCACCTCGTTGGTGGCGGCCGCCTCGGGGTCGACCACCGCCGGCAATGGGTCGTAGTCGACGATCACCTGCTCGGCGGCGTCGACGGCCGCCTGGCGGGTGGTGGCCAACACGACGGCGACGGCGTCGCCCACGTAGCGGACCGATTCGGCGGCCAGTGGGTAGTGCGGCGGGTTCACCATGTCGTCGGTCACCGGCCAGGCGCACGGCATCGGGTTGGCCCACGTGTCGGCCAGCTCGGCGCCGGTGTGCACGGCGACGACGCCATCGGCTGCCTCGGCCTCGGCGGTGTCGATCGAGGTGATGGTGGCGTTGGCGAACGGCGATCGCACCAGCACGGCCCACAGGGCGCCGGGCAGGTCGAGGTCGTCGGTGAACTTCGATTCGCCGGTGAGCAGCGGCGGGTCCTCGCTGCGCAGCCGACGCTGGCCGAACATGCGCTCCTTGGTGCCGGCGCCGCCGTCCTCGCCCAGGTCGGCCTGGTCGACGGTGTCGGCGGCCTCCTCGACGGTCAGCTGGTCGGTCTCGGTGGCCGAGGTATCCACATCGGTGGGGGTGTCGGTGCTCATCGGCCCGCCCCCGCGTCGGTCCCGGCGAGCGACACCTGCGTGTCGGTCGACCCGGCGGCGGCGAGCACGGCGGCCACGATGTTGTGGTAGCCGGTGCAGCGACAGAGGTTGCCCTCGAGCCCCTCGCGAACCGCCGCCTCGTCGAGTCCGGGTTGCTCCTCGATCAGCGAGGTGGCGGCCATCACCATGCCCGGCGTGCAGTAGCCGCACTGCAGGCCGTGGTTCTCGTGAAAGGCCTGCTGCATCGGGTGCAGGGTGCCATCGGCCGAGGCCATCCCCTCGATCGTCGTCAGTTCGGCGCCGTCGGCCTGAACGGCGAGCATCGTGCAGCTCTTCACCGACTCGCCGTCGACGTGGATCGTGCACGCCCCGCACGAGGACGTATCGCATCCGACGTTGGTTCCGGTCAGCCCCAGCTGATCCCGAAGGAAGTAGACGAGTAGCTGCCGGGGTTCAACATCGTGGCTGGACGACGCCCCGTTGACGGTGACTGAGATCTGCACGGCAACCCCCGGTGGCGTCGCAACCGGTGCACCCGTCGAGACGGGAGCACCCCGTCCGGTCCCGATCGGTGATCGGGTCCCCCCAAACGGACGACGCTCAGTCGACCGTACACGCGGGCGGGTGAGATTTCACCAGATCCGTTATGAAACCTCAGGCGTCGGCCCCGGTGCTGGCGACAAGTCGCCCCATCCGGGTGAGGGCGTCGCTTAGCCCACGGCCCGGTACAGCAGCGCGGCAGCCCACAGCACGAGCGCTGCGATGCCGAGGAAAAAGCCGATGGTCCCGAAGTTCTGCTTCGGGTTCATCGGGTCGTTGCGTACCTTGTTGCCGTAGATGATCGCTGCGATTCCGGCGGGGTCGCAGCACAGCAGCCCGAAGATGCCGGTGGCCAGCGCGATGATCGCATCCTGTTCGGTGGAGGCGGCGAAGCCACCTGTGTTGGGAGGAGGGGCAAACCCTCCGGGGCCTCCGGGCATGCTCATGCGATCGCTTTCGATGGTTGGTGGGTGGACCGGCCGGTTTTGCGGCGGGTGTCGGTCAGTAGGTGCTTACGGAGAATCCACCGGAAACGAGCACGATGACCCAGACGACGATGCCCACGAGGGACAGCGCGACCGAGATCCAACCCATGATGAACCCGGCGGTGCCGAAACCCTGCTGAGGGTTGCTGGGATCGTGACGCACCCGGTTGCCGTAGATGATCGCCGGGATGGCGGCGACGAAGCCACAGCACACCAGGCTGAGGATGCCGGCGACCAGGGCGATGGTCGCGTCGTTGTTCGAGGTGGTGGACACCATGCCCTGTGGGGGAGGTTGGAACCCGCCGCCGGGAGGTGGGGGCTGGTAGCCGCCTGACATGCTCATGAAGGTCCCTCTCGCTGGGTGTGTCCCGAAGGGTGACACGGTGGAGATGTGCGCACAGGAACCTAGTAGACGCCGAACCGGCGTTGTCCCAACAGCTCGGCCAGGTTCTCCAACGAGCCAAACGAGTGTCCGTCGACGAATTCGTCGACGTGGGGCAGGGCTGTTGCCATACCCCGGGCGAGCGGTGCGTACCCGGGTGAGGCGCGCAGCGGGTTGACCCAGATGACGCGCCGTGCCAGCAGGGCGAGCCGGGCCATGGTGTCATCGAGCAGCGCCGCATCGCCCCGGTCCCACCCGTCGGAGAGGACCACCACCTCGGCGCCCCGGGCGATGCCGGGGGCGCCCCAGTCGGAGACGAACTGGGCCAGGGTGTCGCCCAGGCGGGTGCCGCCAGAGAAGTCCCGTGTGGCGTCGGTGGCCAATCCGAGCGCAGCGTCCGGGTTGGGTTCGGACAGCTCCCGGGTGAGTCGGGTCAGCCGGGTGCCGACGGCGAAGGCCTCCACCTTCACCCCGGTGCGCCCGCTGCCGGAGACCGCCGCATGGGCGAAGCGCAGCAGGCCTCGCGAATAGGGCTCCATCGACCCCGAGACGTCGATGAGCAACACCACCTTGCGCGGGCGTTGGCGGGGCCGGGAGCGGTGCCAGGCGAGCACATCGCCGTCGCTGGCCACCGTCGCTCGAAGGGTGCGCCGTAGGTCGATTCTGTCGCCGGAGCGTTGTGCCGGTCGACGCCGACGCGTGCGCCGCTCGACGGGTCGCAGCGCGATCAGGGAGATCAGCCGGTGCAGTTCGTCCAGCTCGGCCGGGCTGCATTGGGCCAGGTCGACGTGGCGCAACCGCTCGGCGGCGGAGAAGCGCAGTGCCTCGGAGGGATCGTCACCCGCCTCATCGTCGGCCGTCCCATTTCCCTCGTCCTGGTCGAACGCCAGCTCGACTTCGGGGGTTGCGTCGTCCCCGGCGGGTGGTGCCCCTGGGGTTCCGTCCCACCACTGAGCGAAGGCCTGGTCGAAGGCGGGCCTGTCGTCAGGGCTTCGCAGGAGGGTGGCGAGTCCGGCATCGTGGACGGTCGCTCGCCCGAGCGCGCCCACCTCGCCCAGCGCAGCGACGAACGTGATCAGCGCGTCGACCGGCACCGCAACCTCCCGGTCGCGCAGCAGGGTGGCCAACTCGCTCGCCCAAGCCTCGAAACTGGTGGGCTGCGCCGGCATGCCGGGCTCAGTCGTCTCGTGGTGAGGTGAGCAGGGCATCGGGGGGCAGCCCCTGCACCCGTTGGTGGTCCTCGTGATACTTCAGCACTGCCCCCAACGTTGATCCGACCGTGGAGGTGTCGAGGCGTGTCGCGCCGAGGGCGACGAGGGCGGTGGCCCAGTCGATCGCCTCGGCGACGCCGGGCGGCTTGGTCAGGCGCAGGCTGCGCAGTGCGGCGGTGCCCTCGGCCACCTGACGGGCCAGGTGCTCGCCCACCCCCGGGACCCGGACCAGAAGGATTGCCACCTCACGCTCGACGTCGGGGTGGTCCAACCAGTGGTAGAGGCACCGCCGCTTGAGCGCGTCGTGGACGTCGCGCGTGCGGTTGGAGGTCACGATGACGATCGGGGGAACCTCGGCGCGGATCGTGCCCAGCTCGGGAATGGTCACCGCCCACTCGGACAGCACCTCCAACAGAAAGGCCTCGAACTCGTCGTCGGCCCTGTCGATCTCGTCGATCAGCAACACCGGCGGCACCGGGGCCGGTGTCAACGCGGCCAGCAGCGGGCGCCGGATGAGGTAGCGCTCGTCGTACAAGCCGGCCTCGAGAGCGGCCGCATCGCGGTGGTCGCCGGCGATTGCGCCGGCCGCTTCAGCCGCCCGCAACGCCAGCAGCTGGCGGGGGTGATCCCACTCGGCCAGCGCCTGGCTGGCGTCGATGCCCTCGTAACACTGCAGCCGGATCAGCTCCCCACCCCGGATCGCGATCAGCGCCTTGGCCACCTCGGTCTTGCCGGTACCGGGCTCGCCCTCGAGAAAGAGGGGCCGCTGCATCCGCAGGGCCAACAGAATGGCGGTGGCCAGCGTGTCGTCGGCCAGGTATCCGACATCCGCCAGCGCTTCGCGAACCTCGGCGGGATCGGCCGGCGACCACATGCTTGCAGCATGGCGTTCGGTCATGGGGCCTCCGTCGACTGGTCGGGCTCGCTGGCGGAGCCTCAGCCTACGAGCAGACCTCGGGCTCGTCAGTGAACGTGTCGCTTTGGCCTCGATGCGACAAACTGCGCTGGTGAGCCTCGCCAGCAAAGTGAAGTCATCAGTTGCCAAGCTAACGACCAGCAGGCGATTTCAGCCGATACTGCAGCGGACGATGCCGCCGGCCGACCGGTTCGTCAACAAGGTCACCAAAGGGCGGATTCGTCTGACCGATGCGGTGCTGCCCACCGTGGTGCTGCACCACACCGGACGAAAGAGCGGTGAGGCCCGGGCAACGCCGTTGGCGTACAGGTACGACGACGGGCGCTACCTCGTCATCGGCAGCAACTGGGGTGGTGTGAGCCATCCCGCTTGGGCGTTGAACGTCTCCGACGATCCCAACGTCGAGGTGGAGGTGAAGGGCCGCCGCTTCCCGGCGGTTGCGCATCGCTTGGAGGGCGAGGAGCGGGCGGACGCCTGGGGCAAGATGAGCGAGCTGTGGCCGTCCTTCGACACTTACAAGGACACAGCCCAGGATCGCGACATCAGGGTGTTTGCCCTCGTGCCCAAGTAGACCTCGTGCCCAAGTAGAAGGACGCTGTCGGCTCTGCGTCCGAAACCGATGACGATGCTGCCACCGGCCCGAATGGCCGATGGCGAGCGAGGTCGTCCGGGGCTCAGGAGCCCGAGGAACCGCCGGCGGGCTCGTAGCTCCACAGCTCGGCGCTCATCGCCACCGGGGCCGGGGTGTCGCCCTCGCCGGTCGGGCCGCCACCCGGGTGACCCCCCGTATGCCCGCCGGGAGCGCCGCCGGGGTGACCGCCGCCCTCCGGCTTGGCGCCCCCGCCGTCGGGCTTGGCGCCGCCCTGATGGCCGCTGCCGAATGCCGGGCTGTTCACCCAGGCCTCGAAGCTGGCTTCGTCGGTCCAGCGGGTGATGACCAGCCAGGTGGTGCGGTCGTCGGTGGGCTTCAGCAGCTCGAAGCCCTCGAAGCCGGCCTGTCCGTCGACGGCACCGGCGCGCGCGGCGAATCGCTGGGCCAGTGTGTCGCCGGAATCGGCGGGGACGGTGATGGCGTTGATCTTGATAACGGTCATGGGCCGAGTCTGGCAGTGCCGCTTCCTGCGCCCAACTCACACGTCGGCGGTGTCACCTTTGGTGACGCGGGCGGTGATGCCCTCACCGGGATCGGGCAGGGGCTTCTGCCACGGCAGCTTGAGTGCCTTGCGGTCCTCGTCGACCAGGCCGCCGCGGTTGGTCCGCGGCTCCCCTGCATGGTCGGCTACTCGAGGCACGCAGATCAGCATGTCGATCGTGCCGCTGCGTCGCTCCTCGAGCACGACGTTGAGCACCGATGCGTACAGCACCACCTTCCCGAAGATCAGTAGCCAGGCGAAGATGCCGAACACGACGCCGATCGAGCCGTAGATGCCTTGGCTCTTGGCGATCACGCCGGGCAGCCAGTAGATGGCCAGCAGCTTCAGCACCTCGACACCTACTGCGGCGACGATCGCCCCCGGCAGTACCTGACGCACGGTCAGCTTGTATCGGCACAACAACCAGTACATCCACACGAACAACAGCACCGACACGGCGAACGGAACCACCTCGCCGACGATGGCGAGCCAACTGGGCAGCAGGCCGATCGCCCACGAGGCCACGCCGGTCCCGATGAACAACACGACGGCACCCAGCAGGAACAGCAAGCCGATCGCCTTATCCATGATGCCGCGCCCGGCCACCTGCCACGGCACGTTGGCGGCCACCTGCAGGGCGGTGGCCACCCCAAGCCCCGCCCAGACGCCGGTGATCAGGCCGACGATCCCCACTGCGCCGCGGTTCTCTTGGGCCGAGTTCATCGCGTTGGTGAAGATCTTCTGGGCCTCGCCGGTGAGGTTGAGGCTGTCGATCGTGTCCTTGACGAAGTTGGGATCACCGGCCGACACAAAGCCCAGCACCGACACCGCCACCAGGATGAGCGGGAAGATCGAGAGGAACAGCGACAGCGTCAGTGCGCTTGCGGCGTTCTGACCGCGGATGTCGCGAAAGCGCTCCTGCACGGCCAGCAGCAACCCGAGTACCCCGGGTTGTTGTCGGCTGGTCGGGTGGACGTCGGCGGCGGGCATGGGGACATGCTCGCCGACCGGGAGCGTCGGGCGCATGTTCGGTGTCGAAGGGCCCAGTTACCGGGTGAGCTCGTGCGTCGGCTTCCCGGCGAGCGGATGGCTCAGCCGAGGCGGCGCACCACCGTGGCGTACAACCGGTCGAAGCGGTCGACCAGGTCGCGGCCTCGCGCGCCGACATCATCGAGAGGTCGACGGCTTGACATCGCTTCGTTCATGATCACGCGCTGGGGCAGCTCGGGGGTGAGCATCGCCCGCTTGCCGGCGTCCTCGGTGATCGCTTCGCGCTGGCGGGCGGCCTCGGCCGACCGCGCTGGCACCCGGTTCAACAGCACCCCGATCAGCTCCAGGTCCGGGTTGGCGGCTTCGTTGACGGCGGTGATCGTCGTGCGCAGCTGGTTGAGGCCGCGTCGGCTGAGCGCTGAGGGTTCGGCGATGGCCAGCGCGCCGTGCACCGCGGCCAGAGCGGCGTTGGTGATGGCGCCCAAGGACGGTGCACAGTCGACGACGGTGAAGTCGTACTCGGTGGCCAGCTCGGCGATGATCGGTGCGAGGGACTTCACCCGACCGAGCGGGTCGCCGCCGTCCTCGCGCACCAGTGCGGCGCTGGCGGCGACGACGTCGACGCCTTCGCCCCAGCCCGAGGTGACCAATGCGTTGCGGGCGGTGGCGACCGACGGGTGTTCGAGGACATCGGCCGACGTCCAGTAGTCGTCGTCGGCGTCGACCCCCAGGCACCAGGTGGCCGAACCCTGTGGGTCGAGGTCGATGACCAACGCTTTTTTGCCGGCGCGGCGGGCGGCCATTGCCAGGCCGAGCACCACCGAGGTCTTACCCACGCCGCCCTTCTGGTTCACGACCGCCAACGAGTTGACGGGGCGTCCGGAGGGGGTTGTCTGCTCGCGTTTGGAAGCCACGAGGCGATGTTAGATCGGGTTTGCGGGGCGTCTCGACTCGGCACGGGTGCCTCCCGGTGCCATGGTGGAGCGATGGCCGACGACGCATCTTCGACGCCCGACGACCGACCCCTGGCCCCCGGCGGGAGCGACGCTGTTGGTGCGGGTGGTGAGGGGAGACCGGTCGTCGGCACCGCTGCCGGCACTGCCTACCTGGTTCATCCCGACGCCGGCCCCGGCCCCGGCGTCCTGGTCCTGTCGTCATGGCGGGGCCTGAACGCCTCGACCAAGGCGACGGCGGACGCCCTCGCCGACGCCGGGTTCACCGCCTTGGCCCCCGATCTGTTCGGGGCCGTGCCCGCTGACGACGCGGCGGGTCAACTGCTGCTGGCCGAACAGGACCCCAACGCCGCGGCCGCCATCGTGTTGTCCAGTGTGGTGGCGCTGAGGGCTCACAGCTCCAACCCGGACGCGCCGGTTGGCGTCGTTGGCTTCTCCTCCGGCGGGTCATGGGGATTGTGGGTGGCCACCCGCAACCCGGACTCGGTGGGGGCGGTGGTCACCTATTACGGCGAGCAGAAGATCGACTTTTCATCGCTGGCGGCGCCGGTGCTGGGGCACTTCGCCGAGTTCGACGACCTGTGCACCGTCGATGATCGGGTGGAGATGCAGGCCCACCTGCTGTTGTTGGAGAAGGCGGTCGACGTGCACGAGTACCCCGGCACCTGGCACTTCTTCGCTGAAGACGATGAGCCCTCGGAGGTTGCCGCTGAGGCAGCCGAGTTGGCCTGGGAGCGCACGGTGGAGTTTCTGCGGGCCCACGTCGGCGCAACAGCCGACGAGGTGGAGTAGCGGAGTCGCATCGGATGGGGCGGTGAAAAGGGGCGGAGTGAGGGCCGAGCGGGCCGTGGCCTACCAGAGTTGGTCGGCGTAGGTGTCGGTTCCGGTGATCGCCGGCGTGAACGGTGCGGCCAGGACCACGCGGCCGATGCCCGCCGACTCGAGGGCGTCGCTGAAGTTGATCAGGTGGCTCCAGGCGGCGTCGGCCGGCCGGTCGAGGAAGCACGTCAGCAGGCTGCGCTCCTGTCCGCCGGGCCCCGAACCCAGGTCCATCGGACCCTCCCGGTCGGGGATGATCGGCCGCCAGCTCAGCACCTGATCCACCGGCGAACCCTCGCCGAGCAGGGCGGAACGGCCGTCGCCGGCCAGCCAGGCGTCAAGGTCCTTGGTGCTCACTCCCTTCGCGCGGTCGAGGTGAATCGACGCCAGCCCGGCGTAGGGATGGTCGAGCGCCAGGTGGGCGGGGATCGGGTCGGCATCGCGGTGGTGTGCCCGCCGCATCGTGTAGAGGACGGTGTGCGCGTGGCGGCGCTCATCGAACCCGCGGTCGGCGGCGTACAGCTTGTGCACCTCCTCGGAGGCCCAGGCGAAGTGCTCGGCGACCGAGGCCGCATCGATGAAGTAGGTGGCCAGGTAGCTGCCGGCGTCGAGCGGCTCGGCCACCGGCGAGGGGCCGGCGGGCGTTACGGGGAAGCGCAAGTCCTTCAGGATGCGGGTGGCCACCCAGCGCTTCCCGGCCAGCGTCCCGGGTCCAACCATGACCCCGCCGTAGAAGTGGTCCCGCTCGTACCAACGGTTGTAGGCCGCCTCGTAACCGGGGTGGGGATCGACCAGCGTGAACAGCATCGCCCCGACCCTGACCGGGCCGGCGTCCGGGTCGTGTGCGGCCGCCTCGGTCCCTCTGCTGGTGCCATCGATGGTGGTGTCGGCCACGTCGTCCCCCCGGATCAGTTGGTGCTGGGAAGCGGTGTACGTCGCTGGGCTGCGGCGTTGGTCGCTGGGTTACGGTACCTGACGCCCCATCAGAAACGCAGTGCGTCACAACGCAGTGCCGGGGCGACCGGCGGAATGGTCCGCCCAGCGGCTCGGCCACGAGCCGCTCGTCAACAACACACAACTCGGGGAGGGCCGATGGGCCGCTTTGATCACAAAACCGCTCTGGTCACCGGTGCCGCATCGGGGATGGGTCGAGCGGCTGCGCTGGCCTTCGCTCGCGAGGGTGCCAACGTGTGCGCCGTCGATCTCGATGCCGACGGCCTGGCGTCGCTGGTCGCCGAGGCCGAGGGGCTCCCCGGCGAGTTGATGACCCACCAGACCACGATCGGCTCACGCGAGGCCGGCCACGGTGCGGTCGACGCCGCGGTCGAGCGCTTTGGCGGGCTCGATGTTTTGGCCAACGTGGCGGGCGTGCTGCGCTCGGATCGGGTGGCCGACGTGACCGAGGACGACTGGAACCTGATGTTCTCGGTCAACGTGTCCGGCATGTTCTGGCTGTGTCAGGCCGCGCTGGGGGCGTTCGGTGAGTCGGGCGGCGCCATCGTCAACGTTGCGTCCAACGCCGGCCTGATGGGTCAGGCGTATTTCTCCGGCTACTGCGCATCGAAGGGCGCTGTCGTCAACCTCACCCGGGCCCTGGCCATGGAGTTTGCCAAGGACAACGGCATCCGCATCAACTGCCTGGCGCCCGGCCAGACCTCCACACCGATGACCGGCACGATCCGCATTCCCGAGGACGCCGACATCGACCTGATGCGGCCCTACATGGGTTATCGGAAGGCTGCCCGACCCGAGGAGCAGGCAGCGGCCATTTTGTTCCTTGCGTCCGAGGATGCCTCGGCGTTCCACGGGGCGATCGTGTCCTCCGACGGAGCGCTCACCACCGGGTAACCCGCAGCGGTCACGCTTGCTGCTCTCGGAGAGCGGTGCTGTTGTGGCAGCCCTGCCACCTTGGTCGTATCGTGTGTCGATGCGATCGCTGACGGTCCAAGAGGCCCACGACAAACGTTGGTGGACCCTCGCCGTGCTGTGCTCGTCGCTGACGATCATCAGCATCGACAACACGATCCTCAACGTGGCGCTGCCCCACATCGTCGACAACCTGGGGGCGAGCGGCTCCGACCTCCAGTGGATCGTCGACTCCTACGTCGTCGTCTTCGCCGGCCTGCTGCTCACCAGCGGCTCGCTCGGCGATAAGTTCGGCCGCAAGCGCATGCTGACGTTCGGGTTGGCGTTGTTTGCGGCGACCAGCGCGTTCGCCGCGTTCAGCGGAACGCCGCTCGCCTTGATCGGCGCCCGAGGTTTGATGGGCATCGCCGGTGCGGCGATCTTCCCCTCCACCCTGTCGATCCTCACCAACACCTTCGAGGGCCCGGAGCGGGGTCGGGCGATCGGCATCTGGGCGGCGGTGTCCGGCCTGGGCATCGCCATCGGGCCGTTGCTCGGCGGGTTCCTGCTCGAGCACTTCTGGTGGGGGTCGGTCTTCCTGGTCAACGTGCCCATCGCCATCGCCGCCATCGTGGCCGGCCACTTCCTCGTGCCCGAGACCGTCGGCGAGCGCGACCGCCCGCTCGACCCGATGGGGTCGCTGCTGTCGATCGCCGGGCTCACCGGCGTGCTCTTCGCCATCATCGAAGCCCCGGTGAAGGGCTGGGTGTCGCCGTCGGTCGTCGTCCCCGGCACCATCGGGCTGGCCATCCTGGCGGCGTTCGTCGTCTGGGAGCTGCGCAGCCCGCACCCGATGCTCGACGTCAGCTTCTTCTCCAACCCCCGCTTCTCGGCGGCGTCGGCCACGATCACGCTGGTGTTCTTCGCCCTGTTCGGATCGACGTTCCTGCTCACCCAGTACTTCCAGTTCGTCCTCGACTATTCACCGCTGAAGGCGGGTGTGCTCACCGCCCCGGTGGCACTCGGCATCATGACGGCCGGGCCGCTCGCCCCACGGCTGGTCGAACGCATCGGCACCAAGCTGGTGGTGATGGCCGGGTTGGGGGTCGTCGGGGTGGCGCTGCTCTGTTACGGCTCGGAGTTCCTGATGGAGTCGGTGCCGTTGGGCATGGGTGTCCGCCTGGTGTTCGGCTGGGGCATGGGCCTGGTGATGCCGCCCGCCACCGAGTCGATCATGGGGTCGCTGCCTAAGGCCCGAGCCGGCGTGGGATCGGCGGTCAACGACACGACCAGACAAACCGGTGGTGCGCTCGGCGTTGCCGTGATCGGGTCGATCTTCGCTGCGCAGTACCGCTCGAAGGTGGTGATCCCGGCGGGGCTGCCCGAGCAGGTACGCACCGGCATGGAGGATTCGATCGGCAGCGGACTGCGCATCGCCCGGCAGATGAAGCTGCCCGCAGCCGACCTGGCGGCGGTGCACGACGCCGCCAGCGTGGCGTTCGTGTCGGGTATGCAGCTGGCGGTGGTGATCGCTGCGGTGATCGTCGCCCTCGCGGGCGTGGTGGCCTGGCGCTACCTGCCGGCGCGTGAGTCGGCACCCGAGCCCATGGGCGGCCCCGGGCACGACCACGACCACGACGCAAGCCTGGACGGGCTGATCGAGGCCGAGGGCGTCACGCTCGCCGCCGGCGACTGAACCAGACCGGCACTTGGCAGCCGTTGTCAGCATGAAAAGTGCCCAAGATGGGTGCTTTGCTCGCCCACAACCGAGGTTCGTCCAGCGACATGGAGCCTTCGGTCGCTATCGGCGAGCGATTCGGTCGGAGAAGTTGTCCAACGCTCGCAGCACGTCCGGGGCCTGCCAACGCCGATTGCGCGCACCAGATCCAATCTGAGTCAGCACCTCGTTCTCGACCAGGACGCCGATGGCGTCCCCCGCCCGACGGTCGCTGATGCCCAACGACTCGGCGAGGTACGCCACGTCGATGACTGGCTGAGCGGTCACCACGTCGATCGCCCGGTGGGCGGCGGCGTCCGAGCGCACGTTGAGCGATTTCTGCCACCGGCGGCGAACCTCGTCGAGTTCGGTGGCCAGGCGACGACCATTGCGGACCGCTGCGAACGCAGCATCGGCAAAGCACTCGACGATTGCCGCCGGATCGCCGGCTCGGTAGGCGGTCAGGGCAGCAAAATACCGATCGATGTCGAGTAGCAGCCCGGCCGAGACGGGCACGGTCACGTCGCGGGTCAGCCCCTTGGCTTTGAGCATGCTGTGGACGATGGCGCGTCCGGTGCGTCCGTTGCCGTCGGGAAACGGATGGATGGTCTCGAACTGTGCGTGGGCGATGGCGGCCTGCTCGAGTACCGGCACGTCGTCCCGCGCCAGGTAGGCGACGAGGTCGTCCATCGCCGTAAGAACCCGGTCGTGATGCGGCGGGACGAACTCGGCGGTATGTGGGCCGTGGCTCCTTCCGCCGATCCAGACCTGCTGGGTGCGCCAGTGCCCGACGATGTCCGGCCGAGACTTCTGCATCAGGTGTCGATGCATCTCGATGATGGACGCGCCGTCCAATCTGTCGGCCAGGGCGATGGCGGCCTCCATCAGCCGGCTGTTGGCCACGATTTCGGACGCGTTGTGGCGGGAGACGTCCCCCAGTTCCGCCGAGGCGATGGCCCGCGCCGTTGCCGTGAGGTGCTCGATTTGGCTGGAGGACGCTGACTCAGACCGCAGAAGTATGGCCGGAAGCGGCGATATCCCGGCGGACATGTCGGCATCAAACCGAGCGATCTCGGCCGTGGCCTCGTCGGCAGCGGCCCGGATCTCCGGGCTCAGATGCGCCCGAGCGGTTTCGATTGGTGGAACGATGGCGGCTTCGTAGAGCCCCGAGAACTTGGATTGGTGTCGACGGGGGACATCATCCAGGTCGCCAGCCCACGGTGTCGGCTCGTAGGAGACGCGCGGCCATGGCACTGAGTTGCCTCCCTGGGTCGGCATTCACCCACCTTACCGACACTTAGACGTCTATGTGTCGGTAAGGCTGGATCTAGTCGTCGCTTTCACCTCATCGAGTCAGCAAGGGTGGCGTGGGCGTGCAGCACGTCGACGATGCAGCCGGTCAGCCGCTCGGCGAAGGCGACGTCGAGAAACTCGTTGGGTCCGTGGGCGTTCGACCCCGGGCCGAGCACGCCGGTGACCACAAACTGGGCGTCGGGGAACTGCTCGCCCAGCATCGCCATAAACGGGATCGTGCCGCCCTCACCGATCCAGCGTGGCTCCTTGTCGAACCAGGCGGTGGACGCCTGTTCCAACGCGTCGGCCAGCCACGGCGCGGTCGGTGGGGCATCCCAGCCGGTGGCGCCCCAGCCGGGGCTGACGCTGACCATTGCGCCCGACGGCGAGTCTGCCGTGAGCAGCTCGGTCAGCCGGGTCGTGATCGCATCCGGGTCGACGCCGGGCGGGATGCGGATCGACAGGCCCAGCGTGGTCGTCGGCCGGGCGACGTTACCGGCGTCGGCCAAGGGCGGCAGCCCGTCGGCGCCGATCACCTCCAGCGCCGGACCCCAGGTGCGGTTCAGCAGCTGTTCGGCCACGTCATCGGTGGCCGGGTGGGTGCCGCCCGCCCACGGAAACGCCGGTGGTCGACCCAGCGTCTCGGCCGACTGGGTCGCCTGACCCCGCCGCTCCTCGGGGATATCGGGGAAGAGCTCGTCGATCAGCAGGCGCCCGTCGCCCGAGGCCTCGATCCGGTCGAGCAGGGTGCGGGCGATGCGGAAGCTCGAGGGCACGATGCCTCCGGCGGCGCCGGAGTGGACGCCTTCGGTCAGCACGTCCACCCGCAGGTCGACCGACACCAGGCCCCGCAGCGAGGTGGTCACCCACAGCCGTTCGTAGTCGCCGCAGCCCGAGTCCAGGCAGACGACCAGCTCGGGCGAACCCAGCTCGTCACCCAACGCATCGAGGTGGGCGGGCAGGTCGGGGCTGCCCGACTCCTCCGAGCACTCGATCACCCCGACGATGCGGCCGTGTTGGCCGCCGGCCCGGTCCAGCGCGACCAGTGCAGTTCCCAACGCGTACACCGAGTAGCCGTCGTCGGCGCCTCCCCTCCCGTACAGGCGGTCGCCCTTGCGCACCGGGGTCCACGGCCCCAGGTCGTCGTCCCACCCGACCATCTCCGGCTGCTTGTCCAGGTGTCCGTAGGCCAGGACCGTGCCGTCGTTGGTGGCTCCGTCCGTCGCAGGCACGTCGACCAGCAGCAGCGGGGTCCGGCCGGGCAGGTCCCGGCGATGCACCGTCAGCCCGGGCAAGCCGAGCGACTCCAGCCAGTTGGACGCAGCGACCAGCACGGTGTCGATGTGGCCGGCGTCGGCCCAGTCGGGGTCGAAGGCGGGCGACAGAGCGGGCACGGCGATGTGGGCCTCGATCGCCGGGACCGCCGAGTCGTTCCACACCTGTGCGACCGTCGATGTGAGCACCTCCCGGTCGGGGGAGGTTGGCGTCGAGTTCTTGGGCGTGGGGTGGTCGACCATTTTCCAAGTCTGACGTGTTCTACCGTGAAGTCATGAAGATCGGCGTGCAGATCCAACCGCAGAACACCACGATGGCCGCGCTTCGGGCGGCGTGGATGGCCGCCGAGTCGCTCGGGGTCGACAGCCTCTGGGTGTGGGACCACTTCTATCCGCTCTTCGGCGATCCCGATGCTGCGCACTTCGAGGCCTACACCCTGCTGGCCACCATGGCCGCCGACACCACCTCTGCCTCGATCGGCGCCCTCGTCAGCTGTAACAGCTACCGCAACCCCAACTTGCTGGCCGACATGGCACGCACGATCGATCACGTCGCCGACGGCCGGTTCGTGCTGGGCATCGGCTCGGGCTGGTTCGAGCGCGACTACGAGGAGTACGGGTTTCCGTTCGGCACCGCCCGCCAGCGCCTGGCCGACCTGGAGCGCGACCTGCCGATCATCAAGGAACGGTTGGCCCAGCTCACTCCCGGCCCGGTCGGGGACATGCCGATCCTCATAGGCGGCTCGGGGGAGAAGGTCACGCTGCGGCTGGTGGCCCAATACGCCGATGCCTGGAACACCTTTGGACCGCCGGACAACTTCGCTGCCAAGAACCGCGTGCTCAACGAGTGGTGCGAGAGCGAGAGGCGCAACCCGGCCGACATCGAGCGCACGGTCGGCATCAGCGTCGACGAGGTTGATCAGCTGGAGGCGTATGCCGAGGCGGGTGCCGACCACGTCATCTTCATGGTGGGCGCTCCGTTCGACCTCGACCCGGTCGCCCAAGCCCTCGACGCCCGGTGAGTGAGTCACGCTTCCAACACTCCTCACTTCAGCGAACTGGGGAGCCCGGAGGTATCCCAGACGGTCTCCTCCACTCCCCGGTTCGGGGGCCGTGATGAGCGATGCGGACGATGGCGCAGCAGCGCCGCCCACTGGCGAGCTCTCGCTGAAGGCCACGTCGTGGGAGATCGTCGGCCGGGTCGCCGTTATCCGGCTGGACCGCCCGCACCGCAACAATGCCTGGACCGGGCGGATGCACCACGAGTACCGGGCGCTGATCGACCGGGCCGAGACCGACCCGGATATCCGCTGCATCGTCGTAACAGGGGAGGGCCGGTCGTTCTGTGTGGGGGCCGACAGTGATGCGCTTGCCGGTCATGTCGATAGGGGTGGCTACGACCCGGGACTACCGGCCGAGTTGCCCACGCCCGGCTACGGCGTGCGCCCGGATTACGACGACGACTTCGTCTTCCACTACGGCCTGAGAACGCCGGTTATCGCCGCCATCAACGGGCCGTGCGCCGGCGTCGGGTTTGTCCTCGCCTGTTACGCCGACCTGCGCTTTGCCGCCAAGGGTGCCCGCATGGCCACCGCCAACGCCCGGCTCGGACTCCCGGCGGAGTTTGGCCTCAGCTGGGTGCTGCCTCGCCTGGTCGGCGTCACCCGCGCAGCCGAGCTGCTGATGACCGGTCGGAAGTTTCGGGCCGAGGAAGCCGAGCACTGGGGTTTGTTCAACGAGGTGATCGAGATTGATGACCTGATGCCCCACGTCATGGAGGTGGCCCGGGGCTTGGCCGAAGACGTGGGACCCGACGCGGTCGCCACCATCAAGTACCAGCTGTACCGGGATGCCGATCGCAGCGTCGGTCCGGCGGTGGCCGATGCCCAACGGTTCATGCGTGAGGCGATGGCCGGTCCCGAGTTCGCCGAGGGCGTTCGGGCCTTCCGGGATGGCGTCCCGCCCGACTTCCCGAATGCAGCCGTGGAGGCGGCCGCTCCGGGCTCTAACATGGGCGACACGCCCGGATAGCTCAGTTGGTCAGAGCAGCTGTCTTGTAAACAGCAGGTCGTCGGTTCGAATCCGACTTCGGGCTCCAAAACCCTTGCAATTGCAGCAATCTGAGCGTTTTGACATCGATTCGCAAAATGGCTCGGGCCACTTTAGGGCCACAAATCCTCCTGGTAGGGAGCGGTACAGGGTGGTAGGCGCTGTCGAAACGGGCCGAAGCGCCACTGTGTACCAGGCCCTACCACCTCCTACCACCAAAACCGACTGATTCTGCGGTATCTGATCAGGGGGTTGACCTACCTGGCGAACGATATTCAGTAAAGGTGGTTTGCAAGGTGGTTCTCTCAGCGGATCCGATCGATCCGGTGCGGCTCGTGTCCGGTCGCGGGTGTGACCAGACTGGGCGGGTGACGTCTTTGATCCGGCGTTTGGCAAACTCGACGTGAGGATGCCGGACGACGTCCGACGGGTTACCCGATGCGCTGTCTCGCGCCCGGAGCTGCCAGAACCAGCAGGTATGACCGCCGTCGTGGCTAGGGCTAACACCAGTGGGCCCGATGCTGACAGCGGGGGGGCCGCGACGGCCGGCTCCGAGACGGGCCAACGTCGAAGCGCTCACTGTCCGTTCGACCGGTGGGGTGGGCGTCGGTCGGCACCGGGGCCTGGATCTCGGTAAGAAACGTTACCGAGAGTCAGGACCGGTTCGCTGGTCCAGCGTATGGAGCTCGAGCTTGGACACAGCGCACCGGATGCCGCCGTGCACGAATCACTGGGCGTGTCGGTGCCACCCTGAAACTCGCCGGGCTGCTATTGCAGCGTCCCAACTCCGTTCACCCCAACCCGCACAAGCAGCGGGTCCTCGATTCGATTGAAGCGAAGCAGCGCTATCCGGCTTGTTTGTTCAGCTCATGCTCGACTGCACGACGGATCCAGCTCGATACGGACCTGTCGTCTGCGTCGGCGCGGCGACGGACCTCGTCCAAGGTCGCGGGTGGAAACCGGACCGGTACCGGCTCGGTCATCCTTGAGCGGCGCCGCGGCGGCCCCTGCGGGACCTGGTTTTCTGGGAGAGCGTAGAACTCGTATTCCTCGTCAGGGTTCATCTTCTTTGTGGTCATCGGTCCTCCCGGTACCTGTTGGCCAAGCCGGCCGTTGCCTCGTAACAGCCGATCGGACGGCATCGGCGCGGATCTCCCGAGTTCGATGGGGCCAGCGGAACCACCAGGATTCGCTGGCCGACGTCGGCGACCATCAGCCAGTGCGCCGGAGGAGTGGCCGGGTAGAACAGGGGATCTGAATTCCAGACGTCGTAGACATCGTCAACTCCCAAGGCAGGGTGTTTGAACAGGTGGGCGATCTGTTCGGCGATCTCGAAAGGCTCGACTTCGTCAAGCAGATCCAGATCGAGCGACTCGGACACGACCCAAGTGTAATACAACCGACTACAGAAAGTCGCTGGGCTGGGTTCGGCCGCTCGATCGCAACCCGGTCGGATCCAGGGGCTGTGGCGCAGCCAGCCGGGCGAGGCTGGGGCGTGCAGGAAAGCGGGCCACTTTGGGGGCCACAAACCCTCCTGGTAGGGAGTGGTATTGAGTGGTAGGCGCTGTCGAAACGTGCCGAAGCGCCGCTGTGTGCGAACCCCTACCACCTCCTACTACCAAAACCGACTGTTTCCGGGGTGCCTGGTCGCCAGCCAGATATACCGGAACGAACAATATTCAGCCGTACCGGCTCTGTGGGGTTGGTACTCGCAGTTGATTGATCGTTCCACTGCGTTGAACTCAGGGTGGCGAGGCGGCGCCCCACGGCCGATGGTGCGGTCGGGGCGGGGCGGGGCGGGGCGGGGCGGGGCGGGGCGGTCGGTCGGGTGCCTCCATCCACTCGGGGCAGGCGGCCGCGATCGTGCCCGCTTCGCCGTTGGTGCGGCTCAGGAACCCGGCGAGGGGGTCGGCGGGCGTCTCGGGTGGGCGGGCGTTTGCGGTGGTGGTCACCAGCTCGAGCCACCGGCGAGCGCGTCGAGGCCCGCCCGGTATGCGGTGACGGTGGGGGCGGCCTTGCCGAATAGTCACTCAGCGACCAGCGCGTCTTGGCCTTCGGTGATTCGGGAGGGCGCTTGTCGAGGTCGGAGCAGGCGCCGGGGTTGGAGCGGGGGTGTGTTGTCGACCAGTTTGGCCGGGTGAACGGTGGCGGGTGTCAGGCCGGTTCCCATGTCCACCGTGGTACTCGGCATAGCGCATTATCGCGCCGGACCCTACCTTCGCCCGCCCGGCTGTTCAGCCGTCCTTCTGGGGGGCCCAAGCGTTTTCGGGTGGCTCGAAATACTCCGGCCATGTCGGCGGGAGGGTGGGCTCCCACTTCGCCTCGGACATGTGGTCTGCCGTGATAAGGACCGTCCCGGTCAGGTCCGTCAAGGTCAGGTTTGCGTCGGTCAGGTTTGCGTCGACCATATCCGCATCGGTCAGGTTTGACCGATCCAATTTCGCTCCGGTCAGGTTCGCCTCGGACAGGTTCGTCCCGGTCAGGTTCGCCCAGCCCAGGTCGGCTCCGGTCAAATCTGCCTGGCCCAGGTTCGCCCCGGACAGGTCCGCACCGAACAGCACCGCCCCGGTCAGGTTCGCGTTGAGCAGGTCCGCCCCGGTCAGGTCCGCCTCGGCCAGGTTCGCGCCGATCAAGCTTCGACCACCGAATGAAAGATGAGAGAGGTCCTCCCCCGGCATCCCGATGCCGTCGAGTTTCGCCACGTACAACGTCTGTTGTAACGCCCGTTTGTCGGCTCGTTCCGCCCGTTGGTCCTCCAGCTGTTCGGCATGCTCTACCCGTTGGTCCTCCAGCTGCTCGGCATGGTCTGTCCGCTGGGCTTCCCGCCATTCGCTAAGGGGGGGGGGGGGGGGGGGGGGGGGGCCCCCGCCGGGCGGGGGGGGGGGGGGGGGGGGGGGGGGGGGGGGGCGGGGGGGGGGGGGGGGGGGGGCCCGGGGGGGGGGGGGGGGGGGGGGGGGGGGGGGGGGGGGGCCCCGCCCCCCGGGGGGGGGGGGGCCCGGGGCGGGGGGCCCGCCCCCGGCGGGGGGGGCGGGGCCCCGGGGGCGCCCCCCCCCCCCCCCCCCCCCCCCCCCGCCCCCCCCCCCCGGCCCCCCCCCCCCCCGGCCCCCCCCCCCCCCCCCCCCCCCCCCCCCCCCCCCCCCCCCGCCCCCCCCCGCCCCCGCCCCGGCCCCCCCCCCCCCCCGCGGCGGCCCGCCCCCCCCCCCCGCCCCCCCCCCCCCCCCCCCCGGCCCCGGGCGCGCCCCCCGCCCCCCCCCGCCCCCGCCGCCCCCCCGGCGCCCGGCCCGCCCCCCCCCCCCCGCCCCCGGCCCCCCCCCGCCGGGCCCGGCGGCCCGGGCCCCCCCCCCCGGGGGGGGGGGGGGCGGCGGGGGGGGGGGGGGGGGGGGGGGGCCGGGGGGGCCCCCCCGGGGGGCCCCCCCGGCGCCCCCCCGGCCGCCCCGCCCGGCGCCCCCCCCCGCCGCCCCCCCCCCCGCCCCCCCCCCCCCCCCCCCCCCCCCCCCCCCCCCCCCCCCCCCCCCGCCCCGCCCGGGGGGGGGCCCCCCCGCCCGGGGGGGGGGGGGGGGGGCCGGGGGGGGGGGCCCCGCTCGGGCGGGGCCGGGGGGGCCCCCCCCCCCCGGGGGGGGGGGGGGGGGGGGCCCCCCCCCCGGGGGGCCGGCCCGGGGGGGGGGGGCCCCCCCCGGGGGTTTGGTTGGGGGTGGGGGGGGGGGGGGGGGGGGGGCTCCCTTTTTGGGGGGGCCCCCGGGGGGGGGCGCGGGGGGGGGGGGCGGGGGGGGGGCCGGCCCTTTTCTCTTTTTTTTTTTTTTTTTTTTCCTTCCTTTTTCCCCCCCCCCCCCGGGGGTTCCTCCCCCTCCCCCCCCCCCTCTAAGCCCAAAAGCAAACCAGCCAGCACCAACCCCTCCACGATCGTCGGCCCCCAGCGGGCCCACCTCGATTCCTTCGGCAGTTCAACAACTAAGTCAGGGCGCGGTCGGACTGCGGTTGCGGCTAGCCACCCGAATGCCGCCATCAGGGTCGACACGAAGCGAGATGTGCTGCGGCGCCGAATCGGCAGGTCACCTTTGGTGCTGAGGGGCATGACCGAACATCGTTTCACAGCGCTACCATCTGGGGTCACCCGTCGGCCTGGGGGGTTCCATGCGTTGTTGGGAGGGTCAAACCGTTGGGCCACACCGGCGATTGAGCGGGATCCCGTTTTGTGCCGGTCAGGTTCGCCCCGTCCAAGATCGCCTTGTCCAAGATCGCCTTGTCCAAGATCGCCCCGGTCAGGTCCGTGTCGCTTCGGTGAGCGAACACTCGGTGCACATTCGCTCTGGTCAAGTTCGCTCTAGCCAGGGTTGCCTCGGCCAGGTTGGCCTCGGCCAGGTTGGCCTCGGCCAGGTTGGCCTTGGAGAGGTTGGCGTCGTGCAGGTCCGTAGCGGCGAGGTTCGTCTCCAGCAGGCGTGCCCTCCGCAGGTCTGCCCCGGCCAGGTTTGCTTCGGAAAGGTTCGTCAGGTGCAGGTTCGCCCGAGGGAATTTCGCCCTGCTCAGCCTTGCCGCCGAGAGGTTCACCCCGATCAGGTCTGCATCGGCAAGGTTCGCCCCGCGCAGGTCCCGCCGCCGGTCCACGCCAGCCCCCAGGAAACAAAAGAGGGACCCCCGAGAGGGTCCCTCGGCTCCTCAACAGAGGAACCATCAAAAGAACGAACGAGCCCTTTGCCCGCAACAACGGGGGTAACAGTTGAAGCGATCACCTTCAACGGGGCTCCAAGTTCAGGCCAGGTCCGCGGGCAACCCTGGCCGTTGCACCCGGAAGCTGTTAGAGCGGCTCGATGATGACCTCGGCGTTGTGCGCAGCGAGCCGCCCGAGATCGTCAGCGTCGCTCGTCAGAATTACGGCTCCACCGGCATCGATCGCTGTCGCTACGACGACAGCATCGATGGTGGAACTCAAGTTCGCAGCGCCCAGCAGACCTCCAGCAAGTCGAGCGGTCGCCTCGTCTGCCGCTGAAACATGGCCGACCGCCTTGACGATGCGATTGACCCGGGCATCTCTCGCTGTGCCCCGTACCGTCTCGGCAACAACAACCGATGGCAACGAAACCACCGCACCCGCTTCATGCGCAGCAGCAAGTGCGGCACGGGCGCGCTCCTCGTTTCTCGAGAGGCCTATGACAGCACCGCTGTCGAGGATCAGGCGGAGCGGCGGTACTTGGGTTCGGCGGGTCCTTGCCATAGCTCTCGTGCCTCCTCCAGTAGCTCAGGCGGGATCGGGCCCGACTCGGTCTCCATCTCGGCCAGAAGCTCGCCGAGCCGGTCGTGCTGTAGCTGGCGTTGTAGCGCTTCGTTCACGTACGCCGAGAGTTCCCGGCGGCCCGCTCGCTCCCTCGCCTCGGCAAGGACGTCTTCCTCGATACTGAGTGACACTTTAGACACGGCCATGCCCTTATCCTACCTAGAGTAGGAATCTGCCCGCAACGAGTTTCTCGTAGCGGCCTATTGGGGTAGCGCCGACCCGTCCTGAGGTGCAACACCATTGGACGGGTGAGTGTTACACTGCGTCCCGTGCCGACAACCAAACAGCGCATCACGATCACGGCCACTGGTGAACTCGAACGCATCCTTGTGTCCAAGGGCGACTACATCCCGATCTGAGCCCCTCGGCGCTGGTTGCGATGCTGATTGAGCGGGGCCATGCGGCCAGTAGTGAGGCGCTCGGCAGGGAAGCGCTCGTGCGAGGGCTTGCCGGGTCCCAGGCCTACCCCGCCGGCTATTTGAAGGAGTTGCGCGACGAATGGCCGGACTGATCGTCGCCGATGCCAGCGCGCTGATCGCCTACCTGAACCCGGGAGACGCCCATCACGCCGATGCCGTGCAGGGATTGATCGATGTCGACCAGTTTGTGGTGCATCCGGTCACGCTTGCCGAGGTGCTGGTGCACCCGGCGCGCAGCGGCTCGGAGTCGACCTGGTGGGCCCCGCGTTTTCCGGACGGGCGTAGAACTCGTAATCCTCGTCGGGGTTCATTTTCTTGGTGGTTATCGACTGGTGGATGCTGCGTCCATAAGCCGGGTTGAGGCCCGACTGGCGACCTTTTGGTCGGAGGCGCTTGATGGGGCCGAGCTATAGCCGGCCTTCGTCTTGAGCCCAAGCAGTCTGCGGAGTTCCTTTCCGAGTCCTGCGTCGGCTTTGTCGAGCAGCGTCGCCGCAGCGGCGTGGTCTTGGCCGCTGGCGTGAACACCGAGCCGGGCGCAGCAGATTACGTCTGCCGCGGCTATGCCAGCATGCACGCACAGGGTGATGTACGCATCGCCAAGGTTGCTGTCGTTCGGAGGCCAGTTCGCTGATGAGCGACGCTGCGTCGCTGAATTGGCGGGCCTTGGCCATTCGGCCCGAGCGGTCCCTCGCTGAGCATTTTCTCGTCGGTGCGGCCATCAGAGGCTCACCCCGCCTGCCGGTAGTCCGGCCTTGGCTTCACGCTGGCGAGGTATCCAGGGGTGCCAGACAAGACGAAGCCGTCGCGAGCGATTTCAGCGAGAATCCGCTCGGTCGCGATCGTGTCTGCGACTTCTGACGCTGACATCTCAAGGACGCGTGCGTCGTTGCCGGTCCACGAAGTGCTTGCAGTCGCTAAGGCGTCGAGCTGCTCATGCCACTGCACGTCATCTTCGACGACGACCGAATCGGGTCGCACGACGAACACATCGATGTCGCTTCCCTCGGTCATCCTCCCGGTAGCGGCAGAACCGAAGAGCGCGGCAAAGTCACAGGGCGTCGACCAGGTGTCGATCAGGTCACGCATTCGCTTCAGAACTTCGCGGCTGGCGTCAGCCAGGCCGATGATGTGTGGGGCGCACACGTGCTGCCGGTTGAGCCGGTAGGTGTATGCGCGGCCAACTTGCTCGCTGTGAAGGACGCCCTGACCGGTCAATCGCATGAGAGCGTTTCGGACGCCGGCAACAGAGTGGAACCCAATGAGGTCGTGCACCTCAGGCGGAGTAAACGAAGCGTCGGCTCGTGCAAGCGCCGCGAGGACGTCCCCATCGATCGTCGGGGTCACCGCCAGGAACGGTCGACTCAAGATCATGCTCATGATATTACACCTATGTCAAGTATTATCCACACACTTTTGAAGGATTCGGTGCGGCGGCGCTGGTCGCCGACAATTCCGACTTGAGCGTCACGATCCCCGGCGTCGCGCTCAACCACGTGATCGAGCTGCTCGCACACATCGCCAACGGCAACGCCGTCACCATTGCGGCGGTGCACGCAGAACTCACCACCCAGCAAGCTGCAGACATGCTCGGCGTGTCCCGGCCCTACCTGATCGGGCTCCTCGAGGAGAACCAGATTTCGTATCGGCGGGTGGGAAACAGGCGCCGTATCCGCCTCACTGACCTCCTCGCCTACATGCGGGAGGACGACCTCCGCCGTGCGGAGACCGTCGCTGAGCTCACCGCCGAGGCCCAACGCCTCAACCTCGACTACTGAAGGATCGTCGTGGCCTTCGGAGCTACTTATGACGCCTGCGTCCTCTATCCGGCATGCCTGAGGGACTTCCGGGTTCGGTTCGGAGGACGACGCCGCATCACGTCGGCCGACGTGCGGCCACACCTACCCACCTCGTCAGGCCCTGCGCCATCGAACGACAAACGCGCGACGAAAGGCTAGGTTGCGATTGCGGGGAGGTACTCCCCGAGCGGTGGCCGTCACCGACGCCACCGCGACCACCCAGGCAACAGACGGAGACGAACATGCCACGAAGCGCTGGAGATCGATACGAGTGTGAGAAGTGTGGAGCTGCGCTGGTTTATGAGAAGCCGTGCACGTGCCCTCCGGAGATGGAGCATTCCGAGATCTGCTGCGGCGAGCAGATGAAGCGTTCGGAGCAGTAGCACTCGCTGTGACGGCCCCGCCGGGCCGAGCCTTACCGGTTCATCTCAGTCGGCCAGGCGGGCCCGTCCTTACCTCAGACCGGGTCTGGCTTCAGCCACCGTCCCGAGCCCGATGAAATGCGACCGCGTTACGGTGCGGGCGCGTTCGTGGTTTGCGCTGACCTGGGGACGTCGAGGGACGTGACCGCATCGAACACCTTGAGGTGGGACGGATCGACGTGCACGTCGACCATGGCGCCGGGGGAGAGGTGCAGGTCACGGAGAGATTCCAGTGATGCCATCGCGGCGATGGGCACCGGCCCGCCGACGCGGATGTGGACATCATTGCCGGCCGCCTCAAGGCCTGCGATCCGGGCGGTCCACGATCCGACCCCATTTGGCCCGTCCGGGAGGGCCACCGATACGTGCCGTGGAGCGATGACCAGGTCGACGGGACCGTCCGAGCCCGCCCGTGGGGCTGCGACCTCCGCCCGGTCGCCGAGTTCGATCACCGCTCCTCGCCTGTAGCCACGCAACAGGTTCGTGCCGACGAGGGCCGCGGCGTACTGAGTGAGCGGCCGACGTTCCAGTGCTGCCGGTTCGGCCACCTGGGCCACCCGACCTTCGTCGAACACGACGACCCGGTCGGCCAGTACCAGGACGTCGACGACGTCGTGGGCGACCAGCACGGTCATGCCTCCGAACTCCGCGAGGTGACGGTGCAGCTCGCAGCGGACCTCGAGGCGGGTCTCGGAGTCGAGCGCGCTCAGCGGTTCGTCGAGGAGCAGGAGGCGCGGGTCTCGGGCCAGCGCTCGCGCCAGCGCCACCCGCTGGGCCTGTCCGCCGGACAACGAGCGGGGTCGCTCATCGGCGAGGTCCTCGACCCCGAAGCGCTCGAGCCAGTCACTTGCGACAGCATCGGCCGTCTCCCTCGAGCCACCGGCGCGTCGTGGTCCATACGCCACGTTGTCCCGGACGCTCAGGTGTGGCAGCAGGAGAAGATCCTGGAACACGACACCCACGCCACGATGCTCCGAAGCTACCCATCGACCGGTCGACGGCTGGTCGAGAACCGTGCCGTCCAACGTCAACGAGCCCGATGACAGCCGAAGCAGACCAGCCAGCAGGTTCAGCGCCGTCGACTTGCCTGATCCGTTGGGTCCGACCAGTGCGATCGTCTCGCCGGGCGCACAGGAAAAGACGGCGTCAAGGACAAAGCGCCCCAGGTCGAGTGTGCCGTCGAACTCAAGGCTCACGACAGCGGCCGCCATCGGTTCCGCAGCAGAGCCAGCACGATCAGGGTGGGAAACAGCATCAGCATGCTCAACAGCACAGCCTGGTCGAGGTCCGACTCGAGGGCCAGGAAGGTGGCGAGGGGAAGCGTCTGGGTGCGTCCGGGCAGGTTGCCGGCGAAGGTGACCGTCGCACCGAACTCACCCAAGGACCGTGCCCACGCCAGCGCCCCGCCCGCCGCCAGCGACGGTGCCACCAGGGGGAGCGTGACTGTTCGGGCCACGGAGGCCGGGCCGGCCCCCAACGTCGCCGCGGCCAACCCCAGCCGACGATCCACCGACCGGAAGCCGCTCTCCATCGTGATGACCACGAAAGGCAGGGCCACGAACGCCACCGCGACTATCACCCCGGCGGTGCTGAAAGGCAGCGTGACGCCGAACCAGTCGTCCAGCCAGCGCCCCGCCACCCCACGACGCCCCAGGATCGACAACAGTCCGACCCCGCTCACGAGGGGCGGCAACAGCAACGGCACGAGCACGACCGCACGGAGCAGTGCACGACCCGGGAACCGGGCGTAGGCCAGGATCCACCCCAACGGCACACCCAGCGCAAGCGACACTGCGGTCGAAGCGGTCGCGCAGAGTGCAGACAACCGGATGGCGTCGCCGACCCCCGGGCGAGTCAGTCGCTCGGCTGCGCCGCTCCACGGCGCGCGCAGCACCAGTCCGATCACCGGGAGTGCAAGGAAGAGGGCAGCAAGGACACCGATGGCAACGAAGACCCGAGGCGCCCGGTCGCCCGCTTCGGTGCGGGTGGACATGTTGATCAGGCCACGAGGAAGCCGGCAGCGTCTGCCAGCTCCTTGCCTTTGGTGGAGACGAGAAAGTCGACAAAGGCCCGCGCTGCGGCGTCGTTTTCGCTGGCCGTCAGTGCTGCGGCGGAGATCTCCGACGACACGTTGGACGAGTCGGGGATCACGATCTTGTCGACCTTGCCCCCACCGGCCTTGATGTCGGTGGCGAACACCAGGCCGACGTCGATCTCGCCGGTCGCTGCCTTGGTGACGACCCCCGGTGAACCGCCAGGCTCAAGCGTGTCCGCGCTCAGCGTGATGGAGCTCGCCGCGGCGAGCTCCTCGGCCAGCTTGCCGCACGGCAGCTCCATGGCACACAGGCCGACCCGCAGCGATGCGTTCCTCAAAGCGTCGATGCCTCGCACCCCACCGGGATTGCCCGCCGGCACGACCAACGCCATCGGGTTCCTCGCGATCACCTCGGGGTTCCCGTCCACCATGCCCTTGCTCGACGCCTGTCCCATGGTTCTGGCGTCAGGAGTGACCAGCACGTCGGCCGCCACCCCACCCTCGAGCTGAGCGAGCAACGATGGCACATGGCCCAGGTTCAACTCGACGCTGACACCGGGGTGATCGGATTCGAACTCCGTCGTCGCAGCCTCCAGCAACCCCTTCAGCGGTCCTGGGGCCATCACCGTCACCGTGCCAGACAAGGCTTCGGCCGAGGCGTCCGTCTGCCTCGTCGCAGTGGTCGACGACGCGCTGACCTTGCTGTCCTCCTCACCGCCGCACGCCACCCCCAGCAGTACCAACGCCGTCAAGCTGACGGCGGCGACCAGACCTCGGCTCCGTGTAGCTCGGATACCCATCATTGCTCCTGGTCCCGGCCTGCCCGGCCGATCCGTGGTACTTGTTGACCCGTGTGTGACGGGGTTCCTTCGACAGCGCGGCTCTCCGGGTCTTCAGCACGATCGGCGCTCGGAACTCGGTGGCTGGCGAGAACCGTATCAGCGGGCCCAGCGGCCTTCTTGGTGCAGGATGGACGCCTGTGGCCCTCCTAGGTGATCTGACCGTCCGGCCCGTCGCTGTCGACGCCACCGCCGCGACCCGATCTGGGGTTCGGTGAAATGACGACCCCTGCGGGCGACATCGCGACCCCGTCGGCCGGTCACCTCTTCAGGGTGTTTCTACGCCTGGGGGTGGGCGCGTTCGGCGGCCCCGCCATGGTGGCCTTCATCCGCCACAACGTCGTCGAACAACGACGATGGCTGACCGACCGCGACTTCCGTGAGGGCGTCGCTGTCTGCCAGGCGCTGCCGGGAGCGACCTCGATGCAACTGTCGGCCTGGGTCGGTCTTCAGATGGCTGGCGTGACCGGTGCAGCGGCGGCGTTGATCGGGTTCGGCCTGCCAGCGGTCGGGTTGATGCTGGCGCTTTCAACCAGCTACCAGCAGTTGGCCGGAACCGCCATCGTCACCGCCGTGTTCGGCGGGCTGCAGGCGATCACGGTAGCGATCGTGGCCAGCGCGACCGTGTCGTTCGGACGCAGCTCACTTCGGAACTGGCGGCACTTCGTCATCGCCGCCGGTGCCGCCGGCGCGTTGGCGCTCAAGGTCCACCCGATTCTCGTCGTCGCTGCCTCGGGCGTGACTGCGGTCGCCCTCGGGCCTCGCCAGGAGACCGCCGACCTTCAGTCATCTTCGACCCCTCGCTCGACCACCCGGCCGCTGCTCGGCATCTGCGCCGCGGTGCTCGTTGGTTTCGCAATCCTCGCCGCCACCTCACCGGAGCTGTTCGAGCTCGGCACCCTCATGACCCGTATTGACCTGTTCGCGTTCGGCGGCGGCTTCACGTCGTTGCCGCTGATGTTCCACGAGGTCATCTCGCGCGGTTGGATGAGCACCACCACGTTCCTCGATGGTGTCGCACTGGGCCAGGTCACACCCGGGCCGGTGATCCTGACCGCGACCTTCGTCGGGCTAGTGGTCGCCGGATACCCGGGAGCAGCGGTTGCGACCATCGCCATCTTCCTTCCGTCGTTCCTGATCCTCGTCGGCGTCGCCCCCCACGTCAGTCGGCTGCGGGCCTGGCGTCGCTTCGACGCCTTGGTCGCAGGGCTCTCGGCTTCATTCGTCGGCCTGCTGGCCACGACCACCGTCCGGTTCGCCACCGAGGTGCCCTGGGATCCCTCACGCCTGGTGACCACCGGGGTCGCCTTCGGCGTGCTGGTCGCCGGTATCGACATCGTCTGGGTCGTCCTCGTCGGAGCGGCGGTCTCGGCGGTATTCATCGCACCATGAGACGGCCCCTGTGCCGCTTGGCTCCCCGGACTGGCGTAGAACTCGTACTCCTCGTCTGGGTTCATCTTTTTGGTGGTCATCGGTCCTCCCGGTACTTGTTTGCTAAACCGGCCGTTGCTTCGTGACAGCCGATCGGTCGGCAGTGGTGCGGAACGGGGACGCAACCCTCACTATTTGCACTCGGCTGCGGCTAGATCGGCTCGATTGTGACCTCGGGGTTGTGCGCAGAGAGCTGGCCGAGATCGTCAGCGTCGCCGGTCAGAATCACAGCTCCACCGGCATCGATCGCTGTCGCTACGACGACAGCATCGAATGTGGAGCTCGAGTCCGCAGCGCCCAGCAGACCTCCAGCAAGTCGAGCGGTCGCCTCGTCTGCTGGGGCAACACGGCCGACCGCCTTGATGGGATCGGGCCTGACTGGGTCTCCATCTCGGCCAGAAGCTCGCCGAGCCGGTCGTGCTGCAGCGGGCGGAGTAGTGCTTCGTTCACGTACGCCGAGAGTTCCCGGTGGCCGGCTCGCGTTCTCGCCTCGGCAAGGACGTCTTCCTCGATGCCAGGCCCGGCTTCATCCCGATCTGAGCCCCTCAGCGTTGGTGGCGATGCTGATCGAGCGGGGCCACGCTGTCAGTAGCGAAGCGCTCGGGCGATGGCTTGCCGGATCGCAGACCTACCCCGCCGGCTGTCTGGAAGAGTTGCGCGACGAATGGCCGGACTGATCGTCGCCGACACCTGGGCGCTGATCGTCTATCTGTGCCCGGGAAGTGCGACATCAAGTCGGCATCACCACACCTGGCACCGGCGTGCTGACCTTTGACGCTCAACTGAACTCGGTCGCCAATGCGCAGGGGGGGGAGATGACGTAGTCGATCCGTCAGGGGCTGCCGCCGGCCAGCTCGTTCCCTGCAAAACTCACGCTGAGTGTTGGGATGACATGGTTTCAGCACGTGCTCGACGGCGCGGTGGATTGACTCGGCACTGCCCTGGCTACGCTGTCGCAACGCTTCCTGCGCCGATCGGAGCCCCATGACGACGCAAGTGACAGGTGGTCCTGAACTGCACTCGCATGGCGCTCCGCCGGAGTGCCCGGGGCGTCGATGCCCGGGTCACGGATGCTCGGTGGGTCTGCGTTGAACTGCCGGTTGGACATGCTCCAGTTCGATATAGCGGCTGCCGCCGGCTGGTACTCGGCGATCGCCGGACTACTTGCCGGCTTCGCACTGCTGGCGATTCTGCTGCCCCTCGATCACGAGGCTGTGCAAGAAGAAGATCGCAGCATCGCCGACTCGATCGTCGTCTTCACGTGCGCGTTCTTCGCGCTGCTGGTCTTGTCGTTCAACTACGCGGGGCTGTCGGGCCGGCCCAGCGACGGGGCGGCGGCCGGCATAGCGGCCCATGAGCAGTTCTTGTTCGGAGCGGTATTCGGTCTGGCGTCGTTGCTGCTGCTGTTCGGTCTTCGTGCCGTGATCAAGTCATACGGGGCCAACGCTGTGGTCTTTGCTTCCGCCCGTGACTCGATGCAGGTCGTGACCGCCCTGCTCGGTCCGATCCTCGCCCTGTCGTTGCAGTTCTCGAACGCGCTCGACCTTGAGCGAGTCCGGCTGGAACAGAGTGCGGGCAGCACAGCGAGCTGCGGACCCGGAGGTATCCCGTCAGGTGTGTGGATCAACTTGACGATCTCGGTCATCTCGATCCTGGCCGTGCTGATCCTTGCGGTGTTTCGGCGCCGTCTCCATCAAAATGTGGGAGCACCGGCCATCGTTGCGAAGGGGGTCTTGGTCGTCGGCGTGGCGGTGACGGTCTGGACTTCATTCGCAGTGCCGCTGCTTCCGGGGAGCTACGTCGCTGGGGCAGTGTTCGAACACGTTGCGTTGCTGGTCTTCGGAGTCGCAACCGTGGTGGTGTCGGCAGCAGCGTGGTCAGCGCGGTGAACGCCATCGTATGGAACGCCGCTCCCGATCATCTCCGCAATCCGGCGAGAGGTGGTTTCAGGCTCAGGCCATGGCGGCCTTGACCGTGCCGGCGTCGATCGCCGCCACGAGCTCGGCGTGGTCGGCCTGGGTCTGCGCCGCGTAGGCGACGGCGAAATCGGTCACCCCATCCCCGTGCGCCTTGCCACGCCCGAGGTACGACGCAATTGCGAGCGGGTCGCCGCTGCGGGCGTGGGCCCGGGCCAGACAGCCTCCACAGGCGAACGCGAAGTTTCTGAGGTGCGGTCCGATCCGCTGCTGTCGGGGATCACCTTCATGTCGCGGAACTGGCGAACGTAGAACTGGGCGTCGTCGACCGCGGTCCAGCCCAGCAACATGTCGGGTGCCGATTGGAGGAGGCGTTTCCCAGCCACCACGCGACGACATCGGTCAAGCGGAACCGGCGGAGCAGGTGACGCACATGCTCGGACTGCGTCGCCAGGTAGGACTCGACGACGTGTTCGAACAGGTTTCGCTGGTACCGGTCGTCGAGGTGGGTGCGGAAGGGCGGGTCGTCCACGATGTGGGCCCGACCCTCGACTTCGGTGGTGAGCCGTTCGTAGGCTCCCGCGCTTGTTCGCGCCGCGGACTTACGTTCAATCCAGTTCGACATGCGACGCTGCTCCGCCGGTTCGAGTCCCGACAGCAACTCGGCGGATGACGTCTGGTCGTACCAAATGTCGAGCTCGGACACGCCGGCGTAGTCGTTCATGGCCAGCTGGTAGCCGCGGGCAGCGGCGCGCGCTGCGGCCGCGCCGACGTCGTCGCCGAGATCGTTGTCCTCGGCCTTGACCACCACGCTGGTGGCCAGCCGCAGGAGATCCCACTCGAAGGGACCCCGCGCCGTCTCGTCGAAGTCGCGGACGTCGAACGCGAGTGTGCGCTCCGGCGTTGCCCAGAGCCCGAAGTTCAAGACGTGGGCGTCACCGCACAGCTGCACGTCCAGTCCAGAGTCGGGACGGGCCATGAGGTCGGTCGCCATGACCGATGCCACACCTCGCAGGTAGGTCCACGGCGACGCGGCCATACGCCCGTATCGGATCGGCAGCAGGCGGGTGACGCGGTCAACGTCTTGGTCGCGCAGCACCTCGCGTGCGCTCCGCTCGCGTCCGCTCGGGTCCCACTGGCCGACGGTCCGTCGAGGCAGCACCTTGCGGGCTGCCCGGCCGGCTTCCCGTGCGGCGGCGCGGGCCGTGACGCGGTCGTCGTTGGTGGCCCGGGGGTCGATGGCACCCACGGGAACATCTCGGTGACGAGCACCGGCGGGCCGTTGGCGTGTCGGCGGAGCAACGACGCCGCTGTCCCTGCGACGCCGAACGCATCGAACACCGGGAGCAGCCGGGCCATCGTCGCCCGACCGGTGCACGCCAACTTCGCCAGCCCGACCCCAGCCCGAGCAAGGCGACGAGGCCCAGCGAGACCCACTCCGGCTGCAACAGCATGGCGAGCCCGACGGCGGGTGCGACGTGTCCGGTCAGCGTGATGACCGGGCCGAAGTGCGACGTCAGGTTCGTGATCTCATGCACCTGGCCCGTCGCTGCTTTGAGCTGACTTGCTGCTCGGGATCGAGAGTGCCTGCTATTGCATCGCTGCCGCTGAGATGTCCGGATTGCGCCGCATGAACTCGACGAGCGTCGGCATGTAGGACTCAACCGGGGGACAGGCCACCCCGGTGTCGTCGAGGTCGGCCTGGTTGGCAGTGAGGTAGTAGGTGGGGTGGTTGAGGTAGGCGATGGTGCTGGAAGGAATGCGCAGCAGGCTGTGCACCCCGGGCACGTGGTCGATCGCGAACCGGGCCAGACCGGCCGGCAGCGGAACCGGGATCATTCGGCACCCGACGGCGTCGGCCATAGTGGCGTAGAGCTCGGCCACGGTGAGAGGTCGAGGATCGGCCAAATTGTAGACACGCCCAGACGAGCGATCCGTAGCCGACAAGGTGGCGATGGCTTCGATGACAAAGTCGCTCGGCACGATGTTGAAACGGTGCAGGGTGGGGTCCCCGACGGTGGGCATCACCGCCCAACGACCCTGTCGCAAAAGCAATTGAAGCGCGTAGTAAGGACCGTCGTACTTCTGGGTCTGCCCGGTGGTGCTGTCACCGACCACCACAGAGGGGCGGTAAATCGTGGTGGGCATGCCCTGGTCTCGTCGGGTTTGCACCTCCACCTCGGCCAGGAACTTGGTTTCTTCGTAGTAGTTGTTGAACTGCTGCCCAACGTCGAGGTCGTCCTCGCCAAACGCGCCGGCATAGCGGCCGCTGACGTAGCACGTGCTGACGTAATGGAACCGCTGTAAGGAATCTGCTCGCTCGGCGAAGTCCAAGACGTTGCGGGTGCCCTCGACATTCACTCTCATGGCCACATCGCGAGGCACGCTGAGGTCGTAGACAGCAGCCAAGTGCCACACTTCGGTCACGCCGGCTGCCAGTGCCGTCGGGTCGTCGAGGCCGAGCCCCGGGACGGTGATGTCACCTGTGACCAGATCAATCCGACCGGCCAGGTCTGGGTTTGCCTCGACCAGTTCCTCCAGCTGCCGTGTGGCGAGATCTGCGAAGTTCGACTGGATGAGACACGTCACTGTTGAGTTCGGCAAACGGGAGAGCACTCTCGGCAGCAATTGCACGCCCAGGAAGCCGGGGAAGCCAGTGAACAGAAGAGTGGACATAGGGCCAAGGTAGCTGGTTCAGGTGATCTTCCGGATCCGATGGTTGGTGGTGTCGGCGACGTAGACGGTGCCGTCGGGGGCGACTGCCACCCCGGTCGGGGCTGAGAATTGGGCGGTGTTGCGGTGACGGTGTGGACCTCATTCGCGGTGGCGCGCTGGGCCGTGTGCGGATGCGTACGCGGAGGGGCCGGCCTGCTTGATTCTCGACGATCGGTTTGTCGGCCCGAGAGACCAGACTGCCTTGTAAAGCTAATGGACAATGTTAGTATTTCAAGGTGATCTTGCGTGATCGAGCCCGAGAGCGGTTGAGCGCTGCATTGGGACGGTCTCCGGTGGTGGTGCTCACGGGCCCGCGCCAGGCCGGCAAGACGACGCTTGCTCGCCAAGTGGTTACCTCTCCAGCTTCGAACTTCTTTGATCTGGAGGACCCACGGGACGACGCGCGACTTGGTGACCCGACGCTGACGTTGCCGGCGCTCGAGGGCACAATCGTCATCGATGAGGCGCAACGACGCGAAGATCTGTTTCCGATCCTGAGGGTGCTTGTTGATGCTGATCGCCGGAACGGTCGATTCCTGGTTCTTGGGTCGGCTTCCCCCGATCTCGTCGGTTTGACGTCGGAGAGCCTCGCCGGCAGGGTCAGCCTGTTGGAGCTCCCCGGTCTGCACGTCACTGATGTTGGTGCCGACCGGCTTGATGAGCTGTGGACCCGTGGTGGCCTGCCTCCGTCGTTCACAGCCGACGACGACGAGGCTTCGGCTATGTGGCGTGAGGACTACGTTCGGACGTTCCTCGAGCGAGACCTCGCCAACCTCGGCGTGCGGATCCCGGCTACGACCATGCGTCGGTTCTGGACCATGGTCGCCCACTACCACGGCCAGACCTGGAATGGTGCCGAGCTGGCCCGCAGCCTCGCTGTTTCAGAGCCCACCGTCCGCCGCTATCTGGACGCGTTGACCGACGCGCTCGTCATCCGGCAGCTCCAACCGTGGCATGCCAATGTCGGCAAGCGTCAAGTGCGGTCGCCGAAGGTTTATGTCCGCGACAGTGGGCTCTTGCATCGTCTGCTCGGCCTCGATGACCGGGACGCGGTGTTGAGCCACCCCAAGCTTGGCGCGAGTTGGGAAGGGTTCGTGATCGAGCAACTGCTCACCCGTGCAGCCATGAAAGATGCGTGGTTCTGGGGAACTCACGCCGGCGCCGAAATCGATCTCGTCTTTCAACATGGGAGTGAGTGGATCGGCGTGGAGATCAAGCGCTCCGATGCACCCCGAATGACAGCTTCCATTCGAAACGCCATCGATGACCTCAACCTCAGCCGGGTGATCGTCGTCCACGCTGGTAGCACGCGGTACCCAATCACCAGCCGGGTCGAGGCCGTCGGCGCGGCCGAGATACTCAGTGACGGCCTCAGTGCCTGATCGGCGGGTTGCCACGGCACTCCCAGCGCCCAAGTCACGAATGGTCGGACTGCTCGCCGCTGACCCGATCGAGATCAGTCGATCAGTTGGACCTCGCTCGGTCGCCAGGTCTGATCGAACCAGGCGTCGAGCGGTCCGTAGAGACGCAGGTACGTGAACCAGCTCTTGCCCGGCACGGTCGCGATCCAGTTCACCTTGTCACCATCCGGGGCCGTCGGTCCGAAGTGCAGATCGACGGAGCCGTCGGCATTGACGACGAGGCCGTCGCGCTTGTTGTTCGTGCTGGGCATCGGCTGGGAGGTCTGCAGCTCGGACCGGGTCTGTGGGTCGTACGCAACGACCGACCAGAAGTCCTTGGCCGGCACGTTGGCCGGAAGGGCCAGTCGGTATGTCTTGGCGCCGTCGAATGGGTGGCCGGCGCTGTCGGTCGAAACGCCTGCGTACTGAGACCCGACACCGATCATCTTCATCATCATCGCCGGGGTGTTCAACGTTGCTTGGTAGAAGAACAAGGTGCGGGCGTCCAGGTTGCGGCCCCCCCCGTCGCCGCCGTCCTTGAGCCACTCGTAGCTGCCCCCGGGGATTGGGTACCACCAGCCGCTGTCCGGGTAGATGCAGCAGCTCTCGTCCCTCAGCCGGAGCGCGAGTGCCCGAGCGGTGGCGTTGCCGATGGCGACCGCGTCGGTGAGGATCTTCGTCATCCGCTCATCGGGGGCAAACGTCTTGCCCTTCTGGATGCCGATCGAGGCGAACAGGCCGCGAAGCTCGGGGTCGAGAAACGAGACCGGCTCCCGTTCGATGACGGTGTGGAACTCCTCGTAGAAGTCGAAGTTGTTCGCATGGATGGTGTTGAACTCGGCGCCGGAGCGGTTGATGAACTCCATCTTGGGCGGGTTCTTTGCCTGGTTGAGCGGGTAGATCTTGACGCCGTTGGTGAACATGTCGATCGCCGCATCGGGGGTGCCGTCGACGAGGAACCCGCGGAGGGCCACCAGGTTGACGTAGCTCGTCGACCGGGCGACGAAGTACGTCTCACCGTCGACGACCGCCTTGCCCCCGCCGACCGGCGGATGGAGGTCGCTCGGATCATCGGGCGGAAGAATGAGGTATTTGCCGCCGGCCCCGCGATCCGGTCCCGGGGCGCCCATGTCGGTGACGAACCGGAAGAACGCGTCGTCGACGGTGCCGGGGCCGCACCCGGCGGGAATGTCCATCACGATGGGGCCCGTGTCGCTGAGGTCGAAGATGTTGACGGCGTAGACGGTGTCGGTGTTGCCGGTGAGGAACAGCGAGTTGGAGTCCATCATGGCGAAGATCACCACCTTGTTGCAGGCGTCGAGCCCGACTTCGGCGAAGCCTCGGCGGATGCCTTCGATCGACGTAGCGGGGATGCCGTTGAGGAAGGTCTCGACCCCACGCATCCGGTCGAGGTTGTCGAACACCGTGCTGAGCGTGTCGGCGCTCGGGATCCCGTCGAAGAACTCGAGCGTGCCAACCGACGTCTCGACGTTGTCGGGCGTGAGGATCTTGTCGGGGATGCGATGGTTGAAGCCGGGTGTCGCCTGGTCGGACGGATTCATGGAGATGCTCCTGCGGGAAGTCGTGGTCGTGACGGCCGCTCGTAGCGCAACGGCCTCCTCTGGAGTCGAGGGGGTGGAAAGGGCGGGGGGGGGGGGGGGGGGGGGGGGGGGGGGGGGGGGGGCGGGGGGGCTGTCGGCCGTCCCCGGGGGGGGGGGGGGCGGGGGGCCGGGGGGGGGTCGGCGGAGCATCACCCACGTTGAGTGATGATCCGCAGCGGCAACCGTATGAAAATCCGAGCTGAGTTTGTGTTTCTCATCGCCCACGCTGGCTGATGGCGCGTTGGGGACTGCTGACCCACTCACTTGCACCCGGCAACTGTCACTGACGGAAGAGAAGGCATGGCCACGACGACAACCACAACGGCGAAGCCCACCGCCCCAAGTGCTGTGCAGCGATGGTTTCCCATCGCCGCATGGCTGTCGAAGTACAAGTGGGGTTCGTTCTTCGTCGCCGACCTGATCGCGGCGATCAGCGTGGCGGCGCTGCTGATCCCCGAGTCGATGGGGTACGCGTCGGTGGCCAACGTCCCGGCCAGGTTGGGCTCTATGCCGCCCCCTTGGCGCTCGTCGGTTACGCGATGTTCGGTGGCTCGCGCGTCATGGTCTACGCGGCAGCCGGCTCGGTGGCGGCCGTGTCAGCCAACGTCGTGGCCGGGCTCAATGCGACCAGCCCCACCCAGGCGGTTGCGTTTACCGCCGCGTTGGCGGTCGCTGCGGGGCTGGTGTTCATCGTCGCCGGACTGGCAAAGATGGGTTGGATCTTGAACTTCATGTCGAAGGCCGTCATGGCGGGGTTCATCACCGGCATGGCGATCCAGATCATCGTCGGTCAGATCGGCAACATCACCGGGGTGAAGGCGTCCTCGGGCAATACGTTTCAGAAGCTGTGGTCGGAGCTGTCCCACATCGGTGACTGGAACTGGACCTCCACCGTTCTCGGACTTTTGGCGATCGCCCTGATCTTCGGTATCCAACGGTTTATGAAGCTGGTACCGGCCGCGCTGACCGCCGTCGTCCTCGCTTCGATCTACGTGGCAATCGCCAACCCGACCATCAACCTGGTGGCGAAGATCCCCAAGGGGCTGCCGTCGTTCACGGTTCCGACGCGGTTGTCGTGGTCCACGTGGGGAACCCTGCTGCTCGGCGGAGCCGTGGTGGCGCTCGTCGGGTTCTCCGAGGGATGGGGCTCGGCCTCGTCGATCGCTCGAACCACCCATGACGACCTCGATTCCAACCAGGAGTTTCGGGCGTTCGGCGTGGGGTTGGTCGGGTCCGGCATCCTTGGAGGGATGCCCGTCACCGGCAGCCTGTCCAAGTCGTCGGCCGCCATGGCCGCAGGCGCAAAGTCCCAGATGTCGAACGGCATCCTCGCTGTGGTCGTGCTTCTGACGTTGTTGGTGCTTGCCCCGGCGTTTCAATGGCTGCCCGAAGCCGCCCTCGGGGCGGTCGTGATCAACGCCATGTGGGGATCGGCGAACCCGACCAAGGTGATCAAGCTCAGGAACGTCGATCGTGTGGACTTTGTTCTCGGACTCGTCACCCTGCTGCTCGTCCTGGCGTTCGACCTGCTGCCGGCGATGGTCGCCGGGATCATCATGTCGATCATCTACCTCGTCTATCGGACGAGTTTCCCCGGCCGAGCCGAGCTCGGACAGGACTCGAAGACGGGTGATTTTGAAGCGCTCACCTGGATCTCCGGTGCGCAGAAGGGCGATGGCAACCCCAGCGCCCAACCTGTGCCCGGCGTCATGATCTACCGGTTCGACTCGCCCCTGGTGTTCTCGAATTCTGAGGCCTTCAAGAACACCGGACAGCAGATGCTGATCGATGCCGCCGAGAAGGGCCCGTTGCCCAGCACGCTGATCATCGACTGTGAGGAGATCTTCTATGTGGATGTGTCCGGTGCGGCCGCACTCCGCAGCCTCTGGCACTTCACGGAGCGCTACGACGTGAAGATCTCGTTGGCCCGGGTGCACCAGCACGCCAGGGAGATCCTCGAGGCCGATGGCATCATCGACGACCTGGGCGAGGAGGTCCAATGCGACCGCCGAAATCATCGCCCCGGCGCCGAACCCGGCGAGGATGCTCACTATCCGCGTCGGGATCTTCACCCAGCAGACGATCAGCCCGGCGAGCACCAGCGACGCCTGAGCGAGCGTTCCCAGACCGAATGCCTTGAGCAGTTCCATGCCAGCCTTGAGGTTGTGAATGGCCGGGCCGGGTCAGGCGCCCGCAGGTGAGCGCCAGCCCGAAGGTGGGAACAACGAGTGCGGGCCCCGCACAGCCTCCGTTGCAGGACCTGACGATCCCGGTCGGGTTGGCGGAGCCCGCATGCGTTGATGATGGCGGCGCCGCTTTGATGGCGACGGCGCCGACAACTCAGTTGATTTCGGAGGCGGCTTCCTGGACCGCTGCGTCGACGTCGTCCGTGCTGACACCGAGCTCTTTGGCGATGTGCTTCTCGGCGTTCAGCTGTGCTTTCTCAAGGGCAGCCTCGAGGGTGCTGGCACCAATGACCAGCAGTGCAGCTTCGCCGGAGTCGATCAGCTCACCGAGCTCCTTGACGTCGGACCGGGAGAGGCCGCGCCAGACGTGCCCACCGATACTGCCGATGGCCCCACCGACGAGGGCGGTGCCGAGGATGGCCGGCGGGAACAGGATGCCGATGACGGCGCCGGCTGCGGCGCCACCCCAACCGCCGTGGCGCGTGGCCATCTCGTCCTTGTTCACGTGCACCTTGCCGGAGGAGTCCTTGGTGATGACGGCGGCGTCGTAGGTGCCGACAGCGCCGTCGGTGTGGAGGTCCTTGACGATGGCGTAGTCGTCTCGGGCGAACGCCTCGCTTGCGTACGTGCCGATGTAGAGGAAGGTTCCGTCTGCTTTTGCCATGTGATCTCTCCTGTTCGTGAGGCCCTTGAAAAAGGTGCTCCGCTTGGTTGTGGAATCAGCTTGAGGCCGAGCGATCCCTGCGGCATCACCCACATCAGGGGATTCGATTTGACCCGATCCTGCATACCCATCGAGGGCGTGATGCCTTCGACGCTGTACTTCTCGGATCGGCCCGAGCGGGTGGGCACCCGTCTCGGTGTGCGGCGCTCGCCGCCGGGGACGCCGACGCTCGCGCCGCCGCATGGTCTGACATCACGTGCCCGCTGGAACGACAGCAAGTCGCTTGAATCCGGGCCAGGTCGTCGCTCAGCCCTTCTGCGTTGAGGCCGACGCCGGGTAGCCGTCGAACTCCTCACCGGGTTCGATGTTCGGGTACTGGGCAACGGTCTTCTCGAACTGGGCGATGGAGCTGAACGCCACACCGAACATCCAGCCCATGTCGAGCTTGAACTGGAACAGGTTGTAGCGCTCGCCGGGATCGCTGCCCAGGTCGAAGAACATGGGGAACTGCGGCTGCACGATCGGGTCGGCGATCCCCTCGCAGTGGCGAAGCACCACCTTGACCTGGCGCCACTTCGACGACATCAGGCCGCCGTCAGGTCCGAAGAACAGCAACGATTCCCGGCCGGTCTCCTCGCTCGTACCCTGAAGGAACTCCGACGCGTCGACGCCGTCCATCGGCCGGTCGGTCGGCACCTTGTCCGAGGCTCCTGCAAAGGCGGCGAAGGTCTGGTACCAGTCGTGCGCCGACAGCATCTGTTCGGTGACCACGCCCTCCGGCACCGTTCCGGGGTAGCGGACCATGGCGGCGGTGCGCATCGAACCCTCCCATGGCGGGGTGAAGAAACCGCCGCGGAACGGGCCGCTCGAACCGCCATGGGGGACGGTATCGATCAGCCCGGCGCCGTTGTCGCTGGAGAACACGAGGAGGGTGTTGTCGGCGATGCCTGCCTCGTCGAGGCAGTCCATGATCTGGCCGACGCGATGGTCCAGCTCGGCGATGACGTCGGCGTACAGGCCCAGCCGCGACGGGTCGGTCTGATCGAAATCGGGGTGGACCGCTTCGGGCGGGTGCATGTTTGCGAGCCCGACGTAGGTGAAGAACGGCTGGTCTGCCTTGGCCTTGATGTAGTCGGTGGTCTTACCGACGATCAGCTCATCGAGCAGCGGCCGCACCTCCAAGTTGAGCTCGCGCACCTCGGTCGACTTGCTGCCCTTCACGCCCTCCCAGATATGGGGTGTGTCGAGTCCCATCTTCTCAGCGAGTGCATTGAACGCCGCATACGACGTCCAGCCGGCCTCGTCGGCGCTGTTCTTGTAACCCCACCACTCGTCGAAGCCTTGGTCGTTCGGCAGACGTCCCTCAGTCTCACCGCAGTGCCACTTGCCGAACAACGACGTGGCGTAGCCCGCGTCGGAGAGCAGCTCGGCGATCGTGTACTCCCAGGGGACGAGGCCGGACTTGCCCCCGGAGCCGGGCGTCGGCACCTTGTAGGTGCCGGATCGCACCGACTGGCGGCCGGTCAGGATGGCCGAACGCGTCGGGGTGCATTGGGACTCGACCGTGTAGTTGTTGAACCTGATGCCCCCGCTGGCCAGTTCGTCGATTCGAGGCGTCGGCGTCGTCCCGCCGTAGCAGGAGAAGTCACCCCAGCCGATGTTGTCGCACAGAACGAAGACGATGTTGGGCTGGTTCGTGGCCACTTGGCACCTCGCTGGGTCGGCACGGGTCCCCGATGGACAGGTGCAACACCAGCGTGGGCGAAGCGTGTGCCGCCCGGCATCGCCTACATCAGGTGAAATGTCGACCACCGACGCGCCGGCGCACGGAGATCTGTGATCATGTGGCCTCACCCGAGCGCTGGAACGCACCGGGGACCAGAGCGCCATGTCGCGCAGGGGAGGAACCATGCAGTCCGACGGACAACCGTGTTGCGCGCCGGTACGGCCGACCGAGCCGGGAGCTTTGCCCGCCGACGCAGAACCAAGCGGGGCAGGAGCTGGTTCCGAACACCAGGTTGGGACGCAGCGCGAGCGCATCGAGTTCGACTTCGTCGACATCCCGGGCGGCGAGTTCACCATGGGCACTAACGATCCGCGCGGCTACCCCACCGACGGCGAAGGTCCGGAACACACGGTGGCCTTGAGCCCGTTCGCAATCGCCCGGACCACGGTGACCAACGATCAGTTCCAAGCGTTCACTACTGCAACCGGCCATCAGAGCACGGCGGAACGCTTCGGTAACTCGTTCGTTTTCGGCGGTCTGCTCCCCGACGACTTCCCGCCGACCCGCGGTGTGGAAGCGGCCCCCTGGTGGCGCGAGGTCGATGGGGCGGACTGGCGACACCCGGAGGGCCCGCACAGCGACGTTGCCGATCGAGGTGGCCACCCTGTGGTCCACGTCAGCTGGGAAGACGCAGTTGCGTTCTGCGACTGGAGCGGCACGACCCTGCCGACCGAAGCGCAGTGGGAGTGTGCTGCACGTGGGGGGCGGAGCGGATCGCACTTTCCGTGGGGCGACGACCTTGAGCCGAACGGTGAGCACCGGATGAACGTTTTCCAAGGTGACTTCCCGGGTGGAAACACCGGTGCCGACGGGTGGATCGGGACGAGTCCCGCCGACCATTTCCCGCCGAACGGCTTCGGCCTCCACCAGATGACCGGCAACGTCTGGGAATGGTGTCTCGACTGGTTCGCCCTGCTCACATACAACCGTAGGGCCGCCGTCGATCCGGCCGGTCCGCCAGAGGGGTCGGCGCGGGTGATGCGTGGCGGTTCGTACCTGTGCCACGAGAGCTACTGCTGGCGTTACCGGGTCGACGCGCGGAGCGCGAATCAGACCGACTCCACCGCCGGCAACATCGGCTTTCGGGTGGTTGCAGGGCCCAGCTGACTCGGCCGGCGCAACGGGCCAGCGGCCTGAGCCCTGGAGACCTGGCTCCGACGTGCTCATGAGCCTGACGGGTAGATCGTGGCCCAGTCGGAGGCCATGTCGACCACGGTCCAGTCGTGCTCGGTGGCGGCCGACATGATCTGGTCCGTGCCACTGCCAAGGGTCGGGTCTCGGTCGTAGGCGTACTCCCGTTCGGCGTCGGTGTGGTGCACGAACATCTGCAGCGTGCGGTGCGGGCTGCCGGCGGTCCACTGGAGCATGGCCAGGTCGCCGTCGGTGTTCCCGGCGGCGAGTATTGGGCGCTGCCCGACATGACGGTGGATCGATTCCGGCTTGTGCGGGCCGTCGTCGAGAACCTGGATCTTCGGAGACTTGACCAGTTCGGGGCCGGTCGACCCGATGCGGAACTCGGTTTCCCCGACACTCCCGATCACCCGGTGTGGGGGGAGCCCGTAGACCTCGGGTGCCCAGGTTCGCATGAAGTCGGTGCCGCCGCCCGAGAAGATCCAACAGGAGAAGGCGTGCTCGTCGAGCAGCGCGAGCAGTTCCAGCATCGGCTGGTACGCGGTTGCCGGGTACGGCCTATCGAAGCGTGGATGACGCGCCGATGACAGCCAACTCCGGCACAAGTCGTCGAACTCATCGGTGGTCACGCCCGAGTGGGTGAGGGCGATCAGGTCTTTCAATGCGTTCATCCCGCCCGCATGTAGGTCGTCCAACGTGGTGGGTTGGCCCAGTTGCGTCGCTCGGTCGAGGGCAAAGGCGAGTTGGGCATAGAGCGGCTGCTCGGTCCACAACGTGCCGTCGTTGTCGAACACCGCCACGCGTTCAGACTCCTCGACGTACTCGGGTGATTCGGGGTCGGCCACGGCATCGACGAAGTCGATGATCGACTGCCGGGTGGGTGTCTGCCGCCAACTCGGCAACAGACCTCCGCCCAAGCCTGAGGTGTCCGTGCTCACGGTTGTGTTGGTCATGGTCTACTTGCCTTCCTAGCGTGCTCAACGTCGGTGCCGGCCGCCAGCTTCACGTCGACGGTCGAACGCCGATCACTCTCGGTCGAGTAGACGGTCACCGTCTTTGACAGCACGGTGACATTCGGGACATGAACCCGCGTCCCGTCTCGCTCTCGCAGCACCACGCTCCGTTCGGTGATCTCGATGACCTCGCCGAGGACGTCGTCGACGCAGATCTCGTCGCCAACGCTGAACGCCGGTCGCGAAGCGATCAGGACGCTGACGGCAAAACTGTCGACGAGCGGCTTCAACGAGAATCCGACGATCACTAGCGCAAGCGGAACGAACAGCGAGAACCAGCCGACCTCCATGCCCAAAATGCTCAGCGACCACGCAACGGCAACGGCGATGACCCCCCATTGCACAACACGGCCTATCAGCTTCTCCACCTGCTCGTTGGGCCCACCAGGTCGGCCGAGTGCGCTACGGAGGGCTCGCCCCAGCAGCCAAGAAAGCAGCACTCCACCACCGAGCACGACGAGCGCGACAATGACGTCGGCGGTGGTGATCGGCTGCCCAGTGAACGCCTTCCGGAACGTCTCCAAGTCCATGGTCGCCGATCGTAGAGCGAGCGACTCGGTCCCCGGCACCCCCAATTTGGGTGATGAGGGCAACCCAGCCGCCACTGCTCAGGCCAACCGACACGCCACTGAATC